>JBKKBB010000062.1:0-6508 GCA_046714395.1 Candidatus Limnocylindrales bacterium
CCCCGGTCCACTTCGCGTTACCGATCAGATCGCCGCCGACCCGGTTGCTGACGCACGCGATCGTGACGTACTGCTCGATGAGCGGCAGCTCGATCAATTCTGCGTAGGTGAGGGTCACCTCGCGCTCAACCATGCCGTGGATCCGGAGGTTCCAGGTATCGCGGTCCACATTCGGGACCAGCAGGGCGGTATCGATCCGGTAGAAGTCCGCATTGGGTACGACGATCGGCGTCAGGCCGGCGATCCCAAGGTCGGCCCCGCCGGGCAGCGCGACCGTATCGTCCACGCCGGGAAGCTCGTCGGGCCCCGGAACGCGCTGGCGCTCGAGGAGCGTTCGGCCGACCGCCGTGGCCGCGACCGAGGCTGCCACAAGAGCACCGCCGCGAACCAGCAGCGAGCGACGGGACCAGTCGGGCATTGCCGCGCCGGAAGTTGCGCTGGTGCGTGCGACGAGCGCGAGCAGGCGGTCGAGGACCGTTGCGCCGACCGCGAATTCAGCCAGACCCGCGCCGACGGCAAAGAACGGCACGACGTCGGGATCGCGCAATCCGGCCGCGAAGCCGAGCGCCACGAACCCCCCGATCACGGCCATTGCCGGAACCGGCCTGCTGCGGCCGACGATGCCGAGCGCCGCCCCGATCGCGAGTGCGACCAGCACGACGAGGACCTCGAGCGCGAGTTTGTCCGCCGTCCCGAACAGCGATACCGCGATTTCCTTGGCGCCCGGGGGCTGGAGGTCCACGACCTGCCGGCCGACGGACAGCACCGGCGAAGGCACGCCACCGACGATGCCGGCCAGGAGTTCGCCCGTGGCCAGCGCGCTGATCGTGGCCACAATTCCCGCGACGGCGGCGCCGCCGCGAACGGAGCGAGGTTGGACCGGGCCTGGGGCGCGGTCAACCGCCCCTTCGTGCGCGGGATCGCCCGTTGGATCGGGCGGCGGGATTTGAGCCGAATGCATGGTCCGACCATACGCCGCGGCCCGTGACGTCTTGGTGACATTCACGCGCGGCAGCAGATGACGGGGGCGAGCACCCGGAGCCCGCGTGCCCGACGCAATCCGCGCACTGGCTATGATGGCCGCCATGTCGCCGACCAACCGCCGATGATCGATGTTCCGCTCCAGCTCGACCTCAGCCTCCGCCTGATCATCGCGGCCGCCCTCGGAGCCGCGGTCGGCGCCGAGCGTGAAATCCATGGGCATCCCGCGGGCATCCGAACGCACATGCTGGTGGCCCTCGGGTCCGCCCTCTTCACGGTGCTGTCCATCCACGGGTTCACCGCCGATGGCGCGGCCTCCGGGATCATCGACCCGACCCGCATTGCCGCCCAGATCGTGTCGGGGATCGGTTTCCTCGGCGCCGGGGCAATTCTCAAGGACGGCGTGGTGATCCGCGGGCTCACGACAGCGGCGAGCCTGTGGGCGACGTCGGCCGTCGGGATGGCAGCCGGGGTCGGCGACCACATCCTCGCGGTCGTCGGTGGTGCGATCATTCTGACCAGCCTGTGGCCGATCAACGCGCTCGCCGAGCGCCTCCGCGGCACGCACCTCCCGGAATTGCAGCTCCGCCTCGCACTCGAGCGAGTTGAGGCGCTAGGGGATGTCTCCACGGTCCTGAGCAACGCCAAGCTGGACATTGCCTCGCTCCAGACGCAACGCCTGGGCAAGGACAGCTACCGGGCCGACTTGTCGGTCCGGGGTCGATCAAACGCGGCCATGGCAGGAGCACTCGAGGCCATCGCGCGGATCCCCGGCGTGGACCTCATCTCGTCGAGCCGCTCCGATTGATTCCGTCTGACCGCCGGCCCCGCGCCCGCGATCTCGGCATCAGGATCGGGGAAATGGAACCCGGCCCGTTCAACGCGATCACCGACGTTCCGGGCGTTCGCGTCGGCCATGCCACGATCATCGAGGGCAATGGGCCCCTCGTCGTCGGCCGGGGACCCGTTCGTACCGGCGTGACCGTCATCGTTCCGCACGAGGGAGATGTCTGGCACGAGCCCGTGTTTGCAGGATCACACGTCCTGAGCGGCAACGGAGAGATGACCGGACTCGAGTGGGTGCGCGAGGCCGGGATGCTCGGTGGCGTAATCGCGATCACCAACACCCACTCCGTCGGCGTGGTTCATGACGCGCTCGTCGCGGAGGGCGTCCGGTCAAGGGAAGGGGGTGCCTTCTTCTGGGCGCTGCCGGTCGTCGGCGAAACCTGGGATGGCCTGCTCAACGACGCCGACGGGTTCCACGTCCGGACCGCGCACGTCGTGGAGGCGCTCGCGGGCGCGCGCTCGGGGCCCGTGGTCGAGGGCAACGTCGGCGGGGGCACGGGCATGATCTGCTACGAATTCAAGGGGGGCATCGGGACGGCCTCGCGCCGGCTCGCGGCCGGGCCGGAGGCGTGGACGGTCGGCGTGCTCGTCCAGGCCAATTACGGCCGCCGCGGGCTGCTCAGGATCGACGGCGTACCGGTCGGGGCCGAGATCACCATCGACGAGGTGCCGTCTCCGTACCCGCGCCGGAGCGGCTCGGCCGACATCCTGGGTGCCATAGAGGCGCGCCCTCGCGACGGTTCGATCATCGTCGTGGTCGCGACCGACGCCCCGCTACTGCCGCACCAGTGCCGCCGGCTCGCCCAGCGCGCATCGCTTGGGATCGCGCGGATGGGTGGCGTCGGCGCGACGACCTCCGGCGACATCATGCTCTGCTTTGCGACCGGCAACCGGGCCATGACGCCGCCGGAAACGAGCGGGCCGGGCCTGGGCGTGGCGACCGTTCGCATGCTGATCGACACGGCGCTGGATCCGCTCTTCGAGGCCGCGGTCGAGGCGACGGAGGAGGCGATCGTCAACGCGCTCGTCGCCGCCGAGACGATGACCGGCCGCGACGGCAGGATCGCACGCGCCGTCCCGCACGATCGCCTGCGTGAGGTCATGGCGAGCTACGGACGGCTCCACGACTGACCGTTGATCCGGTCTCCCGCGTGGCGCGCATCCACGATTGACACGGACGCCGATCGTCAACACGCTAGCGCAACCTCTTCGCATCAAGGGCCCGGTTCATGCCCCTCTTCGCCGTATTCGATATCGCCGTCGGTGGTGCCGGCCTTCTGGGGACGGCGCTGGTCCTTGGAATTCGGCACGGGTTCGACTGGGACAACATCTCCGCGATCACCGACGTGACGTCCACGAACGCGGCCGCCGACGTGGCCGAGGAGGTGCACGCTTCGGCCCACGCATCGGTCCGGGCCACGGTCCGAGCCACGGCCCGAGCCTCGGCCCGCCCGGCTGCCCACGGCGATCAGTCGGGATTCAGCGCGAGCCAAGAGAGCGGGCACGCCCACGTGCACGGCGGGGCGGCCGAGCTGGCCGCGCACAAGGACCCAGCGGCACATGCCCATGTGGCGACGAGCGGCGCTCACGACGCCGACCATGTCGCGGTTGGGGCCGTCCCTCGGAATCTTCTCGTCGAGCAGCGCCGTGCCCTGGCGCTCGGCACGCTGTACGCCCTCGGGCACGCCCTCGTCGTCGCGCTTCTGGGCGGGCTCGCTCTGCTGTTCGGGGCGGTCCTCCCGGATTGGGTGGATCCGATCATGAGTCGCGTCGTCGGGGTGACCCTCGTCCTGCTCGGAACGTGGGTCTTCGTGTCGCTCTACCAGTACGCTCGGCACGGCCACGAGTTCCGGCTTCGAAGCCGCTGGATGCTGGTCTTCGATTCGGTCCGTTACGGGTGGCGACGGTTTCAGGCTCGCCTCCACGGGCATGAGCATGCCGACCCGATCGAGATGACCGCCTATGGCCCACGGGCCGCGCTGGGCGTCGGGATGATCCACGGGATCGGCGCTGAGACAGGTACGCAGGTGCTGTTGATCGCGGCCATCGGTGGTGCGTCGAGTCAAGATCTGGGCATCCCGATGCTCCTGGCGTTCATCGTCGGTTTGCTGATCTCGAATTCGATCATCGTCGTCGTGACCGCGACCGGGTTCATCGCCAGTCGGGTCCGGGAGCGCCTCTACATCACCGTCGGCCTGTTTGCCGGGACCTTCAGCCTGGTCATCGGCGCGGCGTTTCTGTTCGGCTTCGACGGGGCGCTCCCGGCGATCGACGGGTGGCTGGAGAGCATGGGCATCCGACAACTCGAGCGCGAATCATTGGGCCGTCCGATACCTATCCTGAGCCGTTCAGGGGATTGGAGTCGCCCTGGACTATGAGGCGCGAGGCGATGGCAGGGGGGCCGACCGGGGCTCGACTACCTGATCGACACGTTCCAGCCCATCAATTCGCAGCCGAGATAGTGTGGGGCCTCCTCGCCCGGCGTGCATGCCCGACAACCCCATTGCGCGAGGCCACCCTCGTCGGGCAGGAAAACGATGTCGCAGATGTTCGCGGACGGATCGCAATATCGACCGTGGCACTCGCAGGCGCAATGGACCCAGTGCTCACAGGTGCAGCGGGCCGAAGGCGACGGAGGCCGCAGAACGCTTGACGGAAAGGGGCTTGGTGTCAGCATCTGGACTCCTCGCCGAACCCTTGTTACGCGGCTCACGGGGCTCGGGCGTCGGAACCAATTGTGAACGCCTCGTCAATGACTCTCACGGCTCGCGGGTCTGGCGGAGGGACGACCTCGCAAGGTTACGAAGGCGAACGGCGTCAGCCCGAGGTCGAAGACAGATCGTGAGAGGACACCCAGCATCGCGAACAGGCAGGCCGCGACCGCGACGGTCGGGCTTCCGGGGAGCAGGCTCCGGCGATCATCCAATCGACGAATCCCTCTCAAGCCGCATGGTATGGGCACGGAAGGTCCGCCCGCGGTCGGGTCATGCCGCCACCGAGCGTCTCCCGCTCGGAGCACGCCTCGACGGCCCCTGATCGGGCTGGCCGATCAGATTCGCTGCGAGTGAGCGTGGCCATGCCCGACATCCGTCGATTTCGCTGCTCGGCCGAGCGTGGTTGAGTCCGAATTGATGAACCAGCTCGATCAACCGCCCGGGAGGTTCCCCGGTCAACGACGTGTACGCGAATCGCAGTGGGCCTTGAGTGCTGCGGCTGGTGAGTGGCGGGCGACAGCGGAGCGCAAGAAGGTCGTATTCTCGCTGGGAGGTATCGAATGACAACATCGGACGATCGAGCCACTGCGTTCCATCGCCTGCATGCCGCAGGTTGCTTCGTCATGCCGAATGCGTGGGACGCAGGAAGCGCTCGGGCGCTGGAGCAGATCGGCTTCAAGGCGCTGGCGACGACCAGCGCCGGGTTCGCCTGGACGCTCGGTCGCGGGGACAATCAAGCCACCCTCGACCAGGTGCTCGAGCACCTGCGCGCCGTTGTGGCCGCCGTAGCGCTTCCCGTGAACGCAGATTTCGAGGGTGGATTCGCGGTCGATCCGAAGCAAGTCGCCGTCAATGTGAAACTTGCCGCGGCCACGGGTATTGCCGGGCTCTCTATCGAGGACTCAACGGGCGACGAGCTCCACCCGCTGTTCGAGTTCGATCTGGCCGTAGATCGTGTTCGGGCCGCGCGGCGGGCGATCGATGAGAGCGGCACGGGCATCGTCCTCACCGGTCGCTCCGAGGGGTTCGTGGCCGGACGTCCGGACATCGACGAGACGATCCGAAGGCTGCGGGCGTACGCGGAAGCCGGCGCCGACTGCCTCTTCGCTCCGCGGATCGACACCGTCGAACAGGTGACCGCGATCATCGCCGCGGTGTCGCCCAAGCCGGTGAACCTGCTGATCAACGCCCCGTTCATCACGGTGGCAGATGCGGCGGACCTGGGAGTGCGGCGAATCAGCGTGGGGGGCACGCTGGCGCGAACCGCATGGGCCGGATTCCTGGAAGCCGCGCGAGAGATTGCGGACGCGGGCACGTTCTCCCGGTTCCAGGGCCTACCGAACGTCGATCCTCTGTTCCGCGACCGGTAGGTTCGAACGTGGTAGGGCGATCACGGGTCGGGTGATGCGCCGCCGACGGGTCCGCGACGCTACGCGGTGTCCGACCGCGACTTCAGCGGGACGAGGCGCCATCGGCCATAGGCGACGAACCCGGCCATGACCAGCAGCAGAACGTTGAACCCGATTTGCTGGTACTCCTCGCGATCGACGTGGAACACGATCGCACCGACCATGGCGACGACCAGGCCGAGGGCTGCAAGGGGAGTGAGCCGAGGCTGAATGCCGGTCAGGCCAGGCAGGATCATGCCAGCCGCGGCAGCGAGCTCGGCAACCCCGATCGCGACGGCCCCAGGTCCAGTGATGTCGTAGACCCACGAGAGCATGGCGGGCAATCCGTCGGGGGCCGCGAACTTCAGGATTCCCTGGCCGACGAAGACAACTCCCAACAGCACCTGAACCACCCATAGCGCGATGTTCATTCGACGCTCCCTCATCTGCGACTCCACCGAGCCCTGCAGGCGCCGGAAGGAAGCTGCCATCGCTATCTAGTTGTTGCGCAGGCAACAATCCTACACGAGCCGGGGAAGGGGTGCGGCGGACGTCCGAGGCGACCTTGACGGTCGCGGC
>JBKKBB010000063.1:0-7895 GCA_046714395.1 Candidatus Limnocylindrales bacterium
CGATGGGCGTCCAGGGCGTGCACGGCAATCGATGCCCCGGTGTGCTCGGCCACTGCCGCGTTGTCCCCGACGTGATCCCAATGGCCATGGGTCGTGACGATGAGCTTGAGGGACCAGTCCCGCTCCCGAAGTTCATCGCTGATCCAGGCGAGCGACGGGATGGCCGTATCGATCGCAATCGCCTCGCGTGTGCGCGGGTCGGCCAGCAGGTGGACGTTTGTGCCGGCCGGGCCGACGACCCTTGACAGGCGCTCCAATCAGCCCTCAGCGACGATCTTGGCACGCATGCAGTCGAAGGTCTGACCGATCATCTTGTTGGCGGTCCCGTCGATCATGCGTGCCCCGACACTCGCCAGCATCCCGCTGAGGTTCACCTCGGCGGCCCACAGCATTGTGGTGGTGCCTGGCTCCGGCCCGTCGACAAGGTTCATCCGGCCGAGGGCATCGACGGCGCTGCCCGGCGCCTGACCGTGCGCCTTGATGATCGCCATGTCCGGCGCGCGCTGCTCGGAGATTTCGAGGTCCACGACGAACCGGGCCGAGATGAACCCGACGCCGACCTTTGCCTTCACCCGGAAGTGGGTCGTGTCGATTACCTCGATGGATTCGACGCCCGGACCGCACGACCCAACCTTGTCCGGGTCGATCACGAAGGCGAACACTTGCTCGCGCGAAGCAGGGATGTCGACGGAGCCCGAGAACTCCATGGGTGTTCCTCCTGTCTAGGGGAGCGGCGCCGGTGGCGGCTGGACGATCAGGAGCCTTGCGTTCCCGGCTCCGATGATACGGACGCCGGCACGAATGCGGCGGGATCCTGGATGAAGCGGGTCCGACAACTCATCTGGCAGAACGCATACACCACACCGGCGTGCTCGGCGAGATGGCGGGCATCGTTCCGGTCGACAGTCATCCCGCAAACCGGGTCCAGCATCACGATGTCGTCGACGACAGGGCCTCCGGCAGCGGCCGCCTCGGACGCCTCCCGGCCCGCGATCGTGGCCGGGCCCGGAGCAGCCACGAAGCCGGCCCGCCCATGGCGGACCTCCACGAGTTCAACGAGGATCGAGAGCGCCACTTCGTTGGCCGTTTCGGCGCCGATGTCGAGGCCGGCCGGTGCACGAAGGGCGGCGATCCGGTCCTCGGCCAGGCCGGTTTCGTCGCGGAGCCACTGCCGCACGACGGCCGCGCGCGTCGGGGAGGCGACGAGGCCCACATAGGCGACGTCGCGGCGTAGCGCCGCCAGGACTGCCTCCTCGTCCCACACGCCCTGGGTGGCGACCACCACGAAGGGCGGGCTCGAGAACTCTTTGATGTGCAGGTCTCGATCGCCGAGGACGGCCTCGGCGGCCGGGAACGCCTCGGGATCGGCAACCGGGTCGAACAGGGTCACGCGCCAGCCGCTCGCCGCGCCGAGCGCGACGAGCGCGCCCGCGATGGGCGTGGTGCCGGCGACCCAGAGGTGCGGGGACGGCAAATGCGGTTCCACGTAGATCTCCAGCGTCCCGCCTGAATGGCAGGTCATGACCAGCTCCACGACGCCGTCGGCGCGACGGCCCTCACCCGGTCCCTCCTTCGACAGCCGGAGCAGGCGGGGCTGACCGTCGGCGAGGGCGCGAAGCGCCTCGCGGACGACCACGGGCTGGGCGCAACTGCCGCCGACCCAGCCCTCGATGGTTCCGTCGGGATGGACGATCCCGGACGCGCCCGGGCGCGCCGAGGTCGGACGGCGGACGGCCACGACCGTGGCCAGCACGAACCGTCGGCCCTCGGCCTCCAGTTCCGCTGCCCGGCCGAACAGGGACCGCCCGACCATGGTCAGGCGATCCCCTTCTCGTGCAGGATCGCCCAGACCTTCTGGGGGGTCATCGGGATGTCGATATTTCGCACGCCGAGGTGCCACAACGCGTCGACGACGGCATTCGCGATGGCCGGGGGAGCGCCCACGGTCGCGGACTCCCCGACACCCTTCGCGCCGATCGGATGATGCGGCGACGGGGTGATGGTCTTGCCGAGCTCCCAGCGCGGCGTTTCGACCGCGGTCGGAAGCAGGTAGTCCATGAACGTGCCGGCCTGGTTGTTGCCGAGCTCGTCGTAGGTGATGGATTCCAGGAGCGCCGGCGCGAAGCCCATGGTGAGACCGCCGTGGATCTGGCCATCCACGATCATGGGGTTGATGATGTTGCCGCAGTCATCGACCGCCACGAAGCGGCGGATCTTGACCTGGCCAGTGGTCTTGTCGATGTCAACCACGCAGATGTAGCTCCCGAACGGGAACGTGAGGTTCGGCGGGTCGTAGTAGTTGACCGCTTCGAGGCCAGCCTCCATGCCTGCCGGGTGGTTCGTGTAGGCGGCGAAACTGATTTCCTGGATTGTCTTGAAGCGATCCGGGGATCCCTTGACCGAGAACTTGCCGGGCTCCCACTCGAGGTCGTCCTCGGAGCACTCGAGAAGATGGGCGGCGATCTTCTGCGCCTTTTCGCGGATCTTGCGGGCTGCCATCGCCGTGGCCGCACCGGCGACCGGCGTGGAGCGTGACGCGTACGTTCCGAGGCCGTAGGGCGCCGTGTCCGTATCGCCGTATTCAATCTTGACGTCACCGACCGGGAACCCGAGTTCCTCGGCGATGATCTGGGCAAACGTGGTTTCGTGGCCCTGGCCCTGCGTCTGGACGCCGATCCGGGCCAGGACCTTGCCCGTGGGGTGGACCCGGATTTCGCATGAATCGAACATCTTGATGCCGATGATGTCGAAGTCCTTGGAGGGTCCGGCCCCCACGATCTCGGTGAACGAACTGATCCCGATACCCATGAGCTCGCCCCGGGCGCGCTTCTCCACCTGCTCCTTGCGCAGATCGGCATACCCGATCATGTCCATGGCCTTCTGGAGCGCGACCCCGTAGTTGCCGGAGTCGTACTCCCAGCCGGTGGGTGTCTTGTACGGGAACTGCTCGGGCTGGATGAAGTTCTCCATCCGGAGCTGCGCCGGGTCCTTGCCGATGTCGTGGGCGAGGATGTCCACCATCCGCTCAATCGCGTGGACGGCCTCGGTGACGCGGAACGAACAGCGGTAGGCAACGCCGCCCGGCGGCTTGTTGGTGTAGACGCCATCGACCTCGACGAACGCGTTGGGGAAGTCGTACGAACCCGTGATCACGTTGAACAAGCCGGCCGGATACTTCGAGGGGTCGGCCGCGGCGTCCGAGTAGCCGTGATCGGCGATGGTCTTGACCTTGAGGCCGGTGATCTTGCCTTCCTTGGTGGCGCTCATCTCGGCATGGATGTGGTAGTCCCGGGCGAACGAGTCCGCCTGGAGGTTCTCGGACCGATCCTCGATCCATTTGACCGGCTTGCCGACCGTCAGCGACGCAACGACGGCCAGCACGTACCCGGGGTAGACCGGGACCTTGCCGCCGAAGCCGCCCCCGATGTCGTGGGTCTTCACCCGAATGTTCTGCTCCGGCAGGCCCGACACGAGGGCGAGCACGGTCCGGATGGCATGCGGCGCCTGGCTGGTCATGTGCAAGGTCAACTGGCCTCGAACAGCGTCCCAGTCGGCGACGCAACCGCAGGTCTCGATCGACGCGACGTGAATTCTCGGGATGTAGATGTCTTCGGCGATGCGGACTTCCGCGGCTGCGAGGGCCGCGTCGGCGGCCGCCCGGTCGCCCGATTCCCAGTGCCAGATGTGGTTGTTGGCCTTGTCCGGTCCGCGATCCGGGCGGAGCACGAAGGCGTCCTTTTCGAGCGCCTTGTGTGGGTCCACGATGACCGGCAGCGGCTCGTAATCCACCAGGACGGCGGCCACGCCGTCGGCCGCGGCATATCGATT
Source organism: Candidatus Limnocylindrales bacterium (assembly GCA_046714395.1). GTDB lineage: Bacteria > Chloroflexota > Limnocylindria > Limnocylindrales > CSP1-4 > UBA5189. The sequence goes on from JBKKBB010000063.1 coordinate 3,829, forward strand.
CGTCGCGACGACGGCCGCGACTTCCTGCGCCTGATACATCACTGTGGTTGTCGGAAGCACCATCTGCTTGTCGCCCGCGAGCGTCGGCATCCAGTGAAGGCCGGCCTTTTCGAGGTCGGCACCGGTGATCACCGCCAATACACCCGGGATCTTCAGGGCCTCCGACGCGTCGATCGACTTGATCGTGGCGTGGGCGTACGGCGTCCGAACGATGTCCATCCAGAGCATGCCGGGCAGGACGAGGTCCTCGATGAATTTCCCCGCGCCCCGGATGAACCGGGGGTCTTCCTTGCGCTTGACCGAATGGCCCATGCCACCAATGGCGGCACTCGTGCGGGGCTCCGTCTCTGTCGTCATCTCGGCACTCCCCGTCACTTCGTCGCGCCGGCCGAGCGAAGCTCGCCGGCCGCTTGCTGGATGGCCTTCACGATGTTGACGTAGCCGGTGCAGCGGCACAGGTTGCCGCTGATCCCTTCGCGGATCTCATCTTCGGTGGGGTTGTCGTTCTGGGCCAGGAGCCAGGCTGACTGCATGATCATCCCCGGCGTGCAGAAACCGCACTGCAAGCCGTGTTGATCCCAGAAGGCCTGCTGGAGCGGATGCAGCGCTGCTCCATCGGCCATCCCCTCGATCGTGCGGATTTCCGTGCCGTCGGCCTGGACCGCGAGCATCGTGCAGCTCTTCGCGCTCATCCCGTTGACGTGGATCGTGCAGGCACCGCAGTTGCTGGTGTCGCAACCCACATGGGTCCCGGTCAGGCCAAAGTTCTCGCGCAGCAGGTGGACGAGGAGCAGGCGCGGTTCGACGTCCGCCTCGTGCTCCGTGCCGTTGACAGTGACGCGAACGTGCTGGGTCGTCATGCTGGCCCCCTATGCCTGCGCTCGAGCGAGCGCAGCCTGGAGCGCCCGGTAGGTCATTTCCGTCACCATCGCCCGCTTGTATTCGGCCGGGCCGTGGCTGTCATTGGCAGGGCGGCTTTGACGCGACGCGGCGCTGGCCGCTTCTCGGAACATCTCCGCACCGGGCGTGGCGCCGCGGAGGGCATCTTCAGCCTTCGTCGCCGCGAACGGGGCATCGCCAACCGCCGTCAGACCGATCCCAACCTGGGTGATCCGTCCGTCGCCGCCGAGGGTCAACTGGACGGCGGCGCCGACCGTGGAGAAGTCTCCCGCTCTACGTTCCAGCTTCTGGTACGAGCCGCCGCTTCGCGGAGCGGGGACGGGGATCCGAATCTCGGTCAGGATTTCCGTCGGTTCGATGCCCGTCTGGAAGGTGTCGACGAAGAAGCCGCGGGCCGGAACGACGCGCTCGCCGGTTGTGCTCTGCAGCACGATTGACGCGTGGACCGCCTGAAGAACGGCCGGCCAATCGGCGGCTGGATCGGCGTGCGCGACGGACCCGCCGACTGTTCCCCAGTTCCGGATCTGTGGATCGCCGATCCCGCTCGCGGCGTCCCGCATGATCGGAAGGGCGGACGTGAGCGGCTCGTACTCCAGGATCTGGCGGTGGGTGGCGCGGCCTCCGATCCGGATGACATCGCCGTCTCGAGTGAGACCGTTGAGCCCGCCGACGTCACGTAGGTCGACGAGGAGGCCGGGTTGGGCCAGTCGGAGCTTCATCAGTGGAAGGAGGCTGAAGCCACCGGACAGAACCTTCGCCTCGCCCTCATGCTCCTTCAGAATTCGAAGGGCTTCGTCCAGACTTCCGGGCCGCACGTAGTCGAATGCAGACGGGAACATCGCTCGATCGGTCCTCCTTCAACCCCTCCGCGGAGGGTGCGGCCCGCCCCCGAATGAAGGCGCGGCGATGGATGGCGATCGGGCCGGCGAACGGAGCCCCACGGAATCCGCTCGTTGGTCCGGGTATCTGCTGAGTATCGTCCGCGATCGTGCTCGCGTCAACGAAATTCGCGGCCAGGAGAGGTCAGCGCGAAGGCCAGCTCACCACGCCGATCGAGCGGCTTGCAGGATCCCCGACCTCAACGGTTCCATCCGGCCCCGTGGTGATCAATCCGTCGAGGGTCTCCATCAGGCGCCTATCGGCCGATGTTCCCGGGGTTGTCCACAGCTGACGTCGAAGGTAGCCGACCAGCTCGTCTCGATCTGCCCACCGCCGGCGCTCGCCGGCGACCATCACGACCTGGGGGCGCACGCGACGCGCGGCCAGCAGCTCGAGGAATTGGAGCAGGGCAGGCAGCGCAACTCGCGGCTCTCCGTGGACGAGCGGCCAGAACGGCGCGGCAATGGCGGCGGGACTCTCGGTCATGAGCACCGCCACGCAGCGCTGGTGAGCCGCCGCTTCCATGGCATCCAGAAACGGGAGGACCTGCTCCACGTCGTATCCGACATGGGCGATCAGGACGCTGTCGGCAACTGGGTCCGGCCCGAGTTCGGCTCGAAGCCTGGCGTCCGGAGGCCAGCGACCCTGGATCACCCGGACATTGGCGATTCCGGCGCCGCCGGCGCCCGTGCGGAGGGCGCCGAGCATCGAATCCGAGGGATCGACCGCGACGACCTCGCGAACGACCCTCGCGAGCGGGAGCGCGTACCGGCCCGCGCCAGCCCCGATGTCCAACCAGGTGTCTCCCGGCTGCGCGATGGCCAGGAGCGCGGCGAGCACGGGGTCATCGCGTCGGGCCGGATCGGCCACAAACATGCTCGTGACCGGAGCGTAGAAGTCGTTCCCGTCAGGTGTAGAACGAACGCGGTCTACCTGCTCGGCGTTGGCGCGAACCCTGGACGCCCAGCCGGTTCCGATCATCCGGGCGAGATCGTCTGGATGGTCCACGTCCGGATTCGAGCCCGGAACCGGCACCTCTCGCACGAGTTCCGGCGATCGATCCAGCAAGGGTCCGAGACCGCGATCCCCGGATGCGTCCGACACGAGCCCCCCGGCGGCGGCCTCGAGCCGGACCGGATTCCTGGATCCATCGAGGTGCCGGGCGACGACGACGGGACGCGCCGCATCGAGCGGTTGCGCCAGGATCTGCAGGACAACCCCCGGATCCAGGAGCGGTTGATCCCCAAGCGCCACGAGGACGGCCTCCGGCGCCGGCGTCGAGGACATGACCGCGTCCCACCCCAGGCGCAGCGAACTTGCCAGGCCGCGCTCTGGATGCGGGTTGGGAATGCGGCGAGCCGTGCGCCAGGCCATGGTCGAATCCAGCGCTGATCCGTCCGGCCCAACCACGACCGCGGGGTCATCGATGCCGGCGGCTGCCAGGGCGTCAAGGACGTGCTGGAGCACCGGCCGCCCGTTCAGCATCGCGCTGAGCTTGTTGCCCCCGAATCTCGTCCCGAGGCCGGCCGCGAGCACGATCGCCGCGGTTCTTGCGGACTCGTTCGACCGAGCGCTCACGAGCTCCCGGCAGCCACTCGTTCCCGCATGGGTTGGCCCGAGCCACCGCGGCGGGAGGCAACGATTTCGGACATGATCGCGAGCGCGGTCTCGGCCGGATCCCGCCCACCGAGGTCAAGGCCGATCGGCCCATGCACTCGAGCGATCTCATCTGCGCTCAGGCCGGCCTCGCGCAGACGCTCGCGGCGGTCCACCTGGGTCTTGCGCGATCCGACCGCGCCCACATAACGACAGCCCCGGCGGGTGGCATCGACGATTGCCGGCTCGTCGAACTTGGGGTCATGGGACAGGATGGCGACGGCATCATTCGGGCCAACATCAAGCGTCGCGAACGCCTCGTCCGGCCAGGCGACGACGATGCGGTCGACATCCGGAAATCGCTCGGCCGTGGCGAATGCTGCACGCCCGTCCACGACGACCGTTTCGTAGCCGAGTTCCCGAGCGTATCGAACGAGCGAGCGCGCCACCTCGACCGCACCGACCACGACGAGTCGCGGCCGCACCGGAAAAGCCTCGATGAAGTACGACCGGCCGTCGAGGTCCACCGTCCTGGAGCGGCCATCGTCCAGGATCTCGGCCGCGGCACGCCCGAGCGCTGCGTTCGTCGAGTCGTTACCGGTCGTGCCCTGCTGGATCCTGCCCCCAGCGTCGATCACGATCGAAGGCTCAGGCGCGGCTCCCGACCCGCGCTCATGTGGCCCGAACGCCGC
>JBKKBB010000064.1:0-7995 GCA_046714395.1 Candidatus Limnocylindrales bacterium
TCGAAGGCCGGGATCGTGAAGGCCAGCAGCGGCTTGAGCAGATCCAGGAACTGGCCTGTGGCCGGCTGGCCGAGCACGTAGTCCCTGACCGGTTCAGTCAGCCCGGACCGCTCTCGCAGCTCCGGCAGGTAGTACGGGTTCTGCAGGAAGCGCGCGTCGAACACCAGGTCCGCCTCGAGCGGAATGCCGAACTTGAACCCGAAACTCAGCAGCTGGATCGTCATCCGATCCGGTTCGAGGTCCCCAAGTCGGGCGAACAGGCGCTCGCGGAGCTCGCGGAGCGAGAGATCGGACGTGTCCACCACGACGTCGGCCTCGGCGCGGACGGCATCCAACTGCTGGCGCTCGTCCGCGATCGCCGCCGCGACTCCGCGTCCTTCGCCCAGCGGATGGCGGTGCCGGGTCTCCGAGAACCGTCGGATCAGGACATCGTCGCGAGCCTCCAGGAAGAAGACCTGCGGTCTGATCCCGCGGCCCTCGAGGGCGCCGCGCATGGCCCGGTAGGCGGCTTCCGCATCGCCAGCCCGAACGTCGAGCACGATGGCAACCCGGGCGTACCGCTTCCGGTCCGTGGAGACGAGTTCGGCGAGACCCGGCAGCAATTCGCCGGGCAGGTTGTCCACCACGACGTAGCTGAGATCCTCGAACAGCTTGGCTGCAGCGGTCTTCCCGCCACCGGACAGGCCGCTCAGGATCACCACGTTGGTATGGTCGGCCTCGGGCATCGGCTGGCTCTCGCCCTCAGCGTCATCCGCAGGGAACTCCGGGCTTGTCATGCCGGTCAGTCTACCCTCGGCCACGAGCCCTTCAGCGCCCGCTCCGCCGGATCACGATGATCGTTCCCTCGAACAGCAGGTAGAGCGTGAACCCGAGGACGATCGGGCTGACCAGATCGCCTCCAGGCGTGGCGATGGCCGAGAACACCGAGATCCCCAGGATGATCAGGCGGCGGGACCGACGCAGCCGCTCCGACGTGACGATGCCGACTCGCGACAGGCCCACCAGGAGGATCGGGAATTCCATCAGGAGCCCGAAGGCCAGGAACATCGTGCTGACGAAGTCGAAGTACTCGCGCGCCGTGAGCAACGGCTGGAGGTCGGGCGTCTGGAAGGACAGGAGGAAACCGGCCGCGAACGGCAGGATCAGGTAGGCGATGGTGACGCCGAGGGCGAAAAACACGAGCGCCGCCGGGATCCACGGAAGGACGGCGCGACGCTCGGGTGCCGTGAGGCCAGGTGCGACGAAGCGCCAGAGATTCCACAGGATGATCGGCATGGCCAGGATCACGCCGGTGACGACCGCGATCCGGATCCGGATCGCGAATGGATCGCCGATCCCGGTGTACACGAGCGGCTGCTCGATCGGCAGGGGCGCGCGCAGGAAGCCAATGATCTGCTCGCCGACCAGGAAGCCGAAGAGGCCGCCCAGTCCGATCCCGAGCAGGGACCACGCAATCCGGTTGCGCAGTTCCGACAGGTGATCCACCAGCGACATCGAGGCGGCCGGCTCTTTCTGGCCACCACCCGCGGGAGCAATCTGCACCGAGGACGGGGAGCTGTCGTCAGCGACGATCACCGTTTCGGGCGTCTCCGTCGCCTCGTCGGGGGCCGCCTCGTCGGGCGGCGCCGGCGATGGCACGGCCTGATCGTCATCCATGCGCAGGTCGGTCGGGCCGTCGCCCGATCAGGACGCCGGCGCCTCGGGCCGCGCGTCGGATGCGGAGTCGCCGGCCGGGGGGACCTCTGGGGTCGAGGCCGGAGGTTCCACTGGAGCATTGGCGGGGACAGCACCGGCCAGCACATTGGGCTTCGGCGCATCCTTCACGACCGGATCGATGCTCGCGGCGTCCTTGACATCGGTGGCCGCCTTCCGGAATTCCCTGATGCCCTTGCCGAGCGCGTTGCCGACTTCGGGCAGCTTGCCCGGGCCGAGCACCAGCAGCGCAATCACCAGGACGATGATCAGTTCTGGAGCGCCGATGTTCCCGATGAACGGCATGGTCTTCGCAACTCTTGGTGGGCCGCGGCGCAACGCCCCGGGACGGCAGTCAGAGTAGCACAGGGAGTTGGCGTGCCCAGTCGGATGCGGCACGTTCGAGGCGCTCGGCCGGGTCCTCCCTCGGGCTCGCGTCGGGCGCGGATGCGGCACCTGCGATCCCGCGGGAGACGTTGACCAGGAGCCCCCTGCCGGGCCGTGTTCCGGAAGGATTCGTGGTGGCGGGACCGTGCTCCAGGACCGGTTCGACGGCTCCGCCCTGGGCCCCGACGCCGGGCACGAGAAACGCGAGTCCGGGGGCCACGGAGCGGATCTGGGCCAGCTCGTCGGGAGCGGTCGCGCCGACGACGAGCCCGACCGTGCCGCCGGGCCCCCATCCGATCGCCAGGCGGGCCACCCGCGCATACAGCGGTTCGGCCGGTGCGTCGACATCCGCTGCGACCATCAGATTCTGGAGCTCGCCGGCCCCGGGGTTGGACGTTCGACAGAGGAGATAGGCGAACCGATCAAGCCGATCCAGGAGCGGGCTCACCGCCGCCGACCCAAGGTACGGGTTGACGGTCACCGCGTCTGCACCGAGCGAGTCGAAGAGCGCAACCGCCTGTCGGGCGGCGGTCGATCCGATGTCGCCGCGTTTGCCGTCGGCGATCACGGGCAGGCCGGCCGGCACGGCGGCCCGGATCCGCTCCAGAGCCGCGATCCCGGCGCTTCCGTGGGCCTCAAAGAACCCGAGGTTCGGCTTGACCGCGGCCGCGTGCGGGCCGGCCACCTCAACGAGCAGCCGGGCGAACCGTTCGAGGCCGGCAAGATCGCGGGAGAACCCCGGGGGCAGGCTGTCGAGATCGGGGTCGATCCCGAGGCAGAGCACGGTCCCGGTCGCGGCACTCCGCGCCGCCAGACGATCGAGGTACCCGGACGCGATCGTCACGGGGCCGCCGACCCGGCCGGGGACGGCGCGCTGGACGGCGCGCTCGACGGCGCGCTGGACGGCGTCGGCGTGGGTGGCGGGGTCGGCAGGAGCTCGGCCGGGATCCACCAACCGGGCCGCGATGCCGCGTCCAGCCCGGCCGCGACCGTCAACTGCAGCGGCTTGCCCTTGAGCGCCGGGGCGCCGGAATCCAGGGCAAGCCCGACGGACCAGAGGTCGGTGACGCCACCGTCGATCGACAGGTAGGCAATGGCGTCGCCCGCCGGCGACCAGATCGGACGGAAGCTGCGCTCGTCGGCAGTCACCCGGAGTAGCTCGGTTCCCCGTCTCGCGTCCAGGATCACGATGTCCGTGCCGAACGAGGTCGTCCGCGTGGCGGCGATGAACCGACCGTCGGGCGACCAGGCGGGCGAGGTGTAGCCGGGGCCGGTGATCGCGGAGGACTTGCCGGTCGTGGTGTCGTAGCGCATGAGCGCGGGCGCGCCGTTGAAGCCTTCACGCCCATTCTTCACGAACAGGAGGTAGCGGCCGTCCGGCGACCACGCCGGATCCTGGTGCCCGAGCGGCGACACCTGCGGCGCGTCCAGGGACGTGAGCTTGCCCGCAGCCGGATCGAGCTCCTTGAGCACGACGTCGCTCTTGGCCGGATCCGGACCATCGGTCACGACGACGATCCTGCCATCGGACGAGACCACCGGTTGGCGAAGGAAAAACGCCCAGGTGTACGTCGTTCCAGATTTGATCTTGCCGTCGAGAATCGCTTCCGGTTCAGCGGTCCCGTCAGTCCGGACCCGCATCAGGGTCGGCGTGTCCAGCAGATACCGACGGGAAAGGCCGTTGACCCTCCAGCGACCCGGTTCGTCGAGGGTCCGGATGAAGTAGATCCAGGCTCCGTCGGGCGAGAAGGACGGCATCGCGTCCCGGCCCCCGGACGTCAGCGCGGTCGCGCTGGCGCCGTGCTGGAGCCAGATGTTCCCGGCTTTCACGTACAGAATCGTGCCGAGGACGTCGGAGCGAGGGTCGACGATCACGACGTTGGATGGCGTCGCGGTCCGCAGCGGTCCGGCGTCGGGGCCGCGGTCGCCACCCGTCCGACCCGACAGGAACGGAATGTTGCCGCTCAGGATGGCGAGACTGAGGGCCGCCACGATAACGAGCCCGACGCCGGCCGCGAGGTCCGCCCGCGGCACTCGGTCCAGGAATCCGAGAGACCCAGCGGCGTTGGAGGGCCGTCGGCGCTGGTTCACGCGTCTGGTCCCGCCCCGACGACGGCCGGCGACGACGCTGCATCCGTGTCGACAGCAGGGCCCGGACCGACGGCGACCGGCTGGATCCGGTTCGGTTCGAGCGCGTCCGGATGCAGCCCACTCGGCGCGACGTCGCGGATGTCGAGCTGCAGCGATTCCACGCCGCCGAAGCGCCGGCTGATCAGCCGGGCCACGACGTCCACCCGATCCCCCGCCGTGACCTGCGTGGCCAACTCCGGCCAGCCGAACGCGATGCCGTCGAGTACATCGAGCCTGCGCTTGAGCACGAGCTGGGTGTGCCCACCGCCGGCCTCGCGAGCCCGCGTGACGGTCAGCCCGAAGACCGCGACGAGGGGTTCAGGGTTGCCGATTCCCCACGGCCCGAGCCGCGCGAGGCCGGCGTGCAGTGCGTAGTCCACGTCGAGGGCCGGCAGGGCCAGGTCGATCCGAAGGACCGGCTCAGGGTCCCTGGGCGCCGCCTCCCGTGCGAGGGTGAGAAACCGCTCGCGAAACGCCTCCCAATCGGAGCTGGCGATCTCGAATCCGGCCGCACCGGCATGCCCCCCGTGGCGGATCAGGAGGTCCCCGCAGGCGGCGAGCGTGTCGGCAAGGTGGAGCGATCCGTCACCGCGACACGAGGCCCGGATGATGTCGCCGAGATCCGCTCCCACGATGGCGGGCCGCCCGCGCTCATCGGCGAGTCGAGCCGCAACGAGCCCGACGACGCCGATGGGCCAAGGCCCGCGGACGATCGTTGCCGCGGATCCCTCCACGGAATCCGGCGAGGTCCGCGCCTGCGCGACGGCTTCCTTCGTCAGGTCGCGCCGCTGCAGGTTCGCGGCTTCGAGGACCGCGGCGAGCGCCGTTGCCTCGTCTGGATCCGTTGTCAGCAGGAGCCGGGCGGCGTCCATTGCCTCCCCGACCCGTCCGGCGGCATTGAGACGCGGCGCCACGGCGAACGAGAGTGTCTCGACATCGACCGACGCGGGCGCCACCTTGGCGCGAACCAGCAAGGCGGCCAGCCCGGGCCGGGCGGCTGTTCTGATCCGGTTCAGGCCGAGACGTACGATGGCCCGGTTCTCCCCGAGGATCGGTGCGACGTCGGCGATCGTGCCGATCGCGGCCAGCTCGGCGAGGTCAAGGGCCTCGGGAACGTCCCCGAGCAACAGCCGGGCCAGGGAAAAGGCGATGCCCGCGCCGGACAGGCGGTCGTCGGGGTACCGGCTGCCCGGGCGATGGGCATTGACGATGGCCATGGCCACGGGCAGGACGGCCGGGACCCGATGGTGATCGGTGACCAGGACATCGATGCCACGGTCCCGTGCCGCGGCAATCTCGGTGATGCTGGTCGTCCCGGTGTCGACGGTCACGATGACACGCGCCCCATCGCGCTCCGCGGTTTCCACGGCCGCCAGGGACAGGCCGTGGCCTTCGTCAACTCGCGATGGCACGTATGGAATCGCCGTCACGCCAAAGGCTCGGAGCGCGAGGGTCAGGACCGCCAGCCCGGTAATCCCGTCGGCATCGAAGTCCCCGAACACGAGGACCGTTTCGCGCGCGCCCCGGGCCCGCTCGATTCGGGCCAGGAACACATCCGCATCCGGCAGCAGGCGCGGATCGTGGAGGCCGGCCCGTGGTTCCCCGAGATGGCGTGTCAGCGAGTCGGCGCTTTCGACCCCGCGACGCATGAGGAGTTCGGCAGCCCACGCTCCGAGGCCCAGTTGCCTGGCGGCAGCCACGAGTTCGTCCGATGGCGAAATCGGCTCGGGAAAGGCCCACCGGGAGCGCTGCTGGAGCACCGTATCAGGATGCCATGGCCGGCTGCACGGCCGCTCTTCGGAGGATTACGCCGAGACTCGACGGGCAGCGGGACCACGGGCGGCGCGCCCGCGCCTGCGATCCTCCCACTCCTGCCAGACGACAAGGAGCGGGCTGGCGTTGAAGATCGACGAGTACGTTCCGGAGATGATCCCGATGAGGAGCGCCAGGACGAACTCCTCGGTCGCGGAGCCGCCGAACAGGAGCAAAGCGGTCAGGGTCAGGACGACCGTGAAGCTCGTCGTGACCGAGCGGCCGAACGTCTGCAGAAGCGAGTGGTTGACGATTTCCGCGAACGGCTCGCCGGCATGGCGGACCCGGTTCTCGCGGACCCGGTCGAACACCACGATCGTGTCGTGAACGCTGAAACCGATGACCGTCAGCATGGCGGTCACGAACAGGCCGTCGATCTCCGTGTCGAAGAACGTCCCCAGGATCGCGAAGAAGCCGAGCACGACGATGACGTCGTGCACCAGGGATACCAGGGCGGTGACGCCCATCTTCACATCGCGGAAGCGGAACGTGATCCAGGCCAGGATGCCCAGGCTACCGATGAGGATGAGCACGACAGCCTGATTGATCAGGTCAGCGCTGACCACGGCACCGATCGAGCTGAGCGAGCGTTGTTCGGCAATCGGCCCAAGCTCGGCCTGCAGCCCGGTCGCGATGCGCCCGATCTCGCCGTCCGTCGGAACCTGCGTGTTGCCCAACGGGGCGGCCGTCGGCGCAGGTGACGGGCTCGCTGAGGGGTCGGAGGACGACGTCGGTTCGGTCGTCGGCGGCGGCGTGAGCGTCGGGACCGCCGTCGGCAACGGCTCGATGGTACGCAGATCCAGCTTGGACAGCCGAATGTCGAAGAAACCGGCCCCGGTAAGCGCAACCGTGGCATCCCGCTGATCGAGCGCGGCCAGCTCATCCCGAACCTGGACGGTCGTGACGCCGGGGTCGGCGAACCGGATGGACCAGGTCGTCCCGCCGGTGTAGTCGATCGAGAACTTGAGGCCAGCCGTGCCGCCGCTGAACGGCGTCAGGAAGATGAAGATCAGGCCCGGAATGGTAATGAGCAGGGAAAACGCGAAGAACCAGCGGCGCTTCCCGATGACGTCAAACACCCGGGCTCACCCCGCGTCGTGCGCCGCGCCCGGTGGGCCGGTAGGTCAGCTCGCTCTCCGAAATGCCGTACAACCGCGCCTTGCGCGCCCACTCCTGGGCCACGATCACGCGGAGCAGTGTCCGGGTGACGACGATCGCCGTGAACATCGAGACGAGGACACCGATGATGAGCACGAGCGCGAAACCCTGGATCACCGACGAGCCGAAGAAATACAGGATCGACGCGGTGATCAGGCTGGACACGTTCGAGTCAATGATCGAGTTCCAGGCACGGGAGAAACCGGCCTCGATCGACTGCGGCAGGGACTTGCCGAGGCGCAGCTCTTCCTTGGACCGCTCAAAGATCAGGATGTTGGCGTCCACGGCCATGCCCACCGAGAGCACGAAGCCCGCGATGCCGGCCAGCGTCAGCGTTACCGGGATCAGCCGAAAGATCGCGAACACGACGAGCGCGTAGTAGATCAGGGCCACGCCCGCCACGGCACCGGGCAGGCGGTAGTGCAGGAGCATGAAGATCAGCACGAGCAGGACGGCGATGCCGCCGGCCAGGATGCTCTTGTCCAGGAATTCCTGACCGAGGGTCGGTGCAATCGTGTCGCTGGACAGCTCCTCCACCGGGAACGGAAGGGCGCCGAAACGGAGGACGTCGACCAGGTCCTTGGCTTCCTTCGTTTGGAACCCGCCGATGTCGCCGCTGCTGATCTGGACCTGACCACCCGTGATCGGCTGGCGAATGACCGGGGATGAGATGACGACTGAGTCGAGGACGATCGCGAACTGCTCCTGGAGATGGCTCGCGGTCCACTTCGAGAACAGGTCCGAGCCGCCCGACTTGAGGGCGAAGTTGACCGCCCGGTTGCCACGCTCATCGGAACCGATGCTGGCGGACTCCAG
>JBKKBB010000065.1:0-4006 GCA_046714395.1 Candidatus Limnocylindrales bacterium
GGTCGATCATCTCGGGGCGTCGGTCCTTGCGGTCCGCGACGGGACGCCGATCCCCGAGGATGGCTACCACGGAGACTACGTCGGTGACCTCGCGCGGGCACTCCCCGAGGATCTGCCGGGGGACGCCGTCGCGCGCGGTGAGGACCCGGCGGTCGCCACCGGAGGATGGGCATCGGAGCAGATCCGCGCCGGGATCGAGGCGTCGCTCGCCACGCTGGGCGTCCACTTCGATGTCTGGAAGACCGAGGGCAGCCTGCACACGGAAGGCTGGGTCGAGCGGGCGGTCGAGCGGCTCCGCGCCGCGGGGCACCTGTATGAACAGGACGGCGCGCTCTGGTTCCGATCCACCACCTATGGCGACGACAAGGACCGCGTCGTCGTCCGGTCCAACGGGGAGCCCACCTACTTCGCCTCGGACATCGGCTATGTCATGGAGAAGTTCAGCCGCAAGTTTGACCACCTGATCTACGTCTGGGGCGCCGACCACCACGGGACCGTCGCGCGCGTTCGCAACGCGGCCGATGCCATGGGGTTCGACAAGGAAGCCGTCGAGATGCTCCTGACCGGCTGGGTCCGCTTTGTCCGGGACGGGGTCGAGGTCTCGATGTCCAAGCGAGCCGGCACCTTCATCACCCTCGACGAGCTCCTGGCCGAGATCGGCGTCGACGCAGCACGCTGGTTCTTCGCATCGCGGGGCGCCAACGTCAACATCGATTTCGACATCGAGCTGGCCAAGAAGCAGTCGAACGAGAACCCCGTCTACTACGTCCAGTACGCCCACGCGCGGATCGCTTCCATCCTGCGCAAGGCGGCCGAGGCCCGCCTTTCGACCGCCCCGGATCTGCGCGGATCGCTAACCGGGGCGCCCGAGGCGGCGCTGGCGCGGATCGTCGTCCGCTACCCGGAGGTGGTCGAGGACGCCGCGGCCGCCCAGGAAACCCAGGCGATCACGACGTACGCGACCGAGCTCGCGACTGCATTCCACGCCTTCTATCGGGACGCGAAGGTGGTCGATGTCTCGGATCCCGACCGCTCTGCTGCGCGCCTCGCGCTCGTCGACGCGACGCGGATCACGCTGGCGAGCGCGCTCGGATTGCTGGGAATCTCGGCACCGGACCTGATGTAGGGCCTGGGACAGGGGGCGCGGGCGGGAGCAGGGGGGGCACTCGCGGCGTACACGGCTCGCGGGTCGGCACCCGAAACCCTGGCCAATGACCCCCGACCGAGCACTGCGCGGGTTGCACGCGCCCCTGACGCCGGGCCGAGCCCGTCTTGACTGGCTACCGCTCCCCGGCGGCGTATTGGCCAGGAAACAGGGCCGATTGAACGGCTGTTGGGCCGCACGGACGCCCCACTACCCGGATAGTGCTCCCCCGCAGCGCATGGGCCAGGATACCGGCCCGCCGAAGCGGGTCGGTGCGACACGGAACGGGTCAGCCGCGGGCGAGTTCGTCCACGATCGCTTGAAGATCGACGCCGTCCCCACTCCCGCCCGACTGAACGGCCAGGACGACCCGCATCGTCGATGCCGCGACGACGGCGTCCAACCCGAGGGCCGCGATCGCCTTCCGGGCCGCAGCCTCGAATTCTCCACCATCCGCGCCGGTGTCCCAGGCGGTGATCCACACCAGTATCGACGCCCCACCCAGCCCGTCGAGGACCGCCAGCCGGTCGCCGCCCCAGCCTTCGGCCGCGACGCGGGCGACATCCCCGGCCTCGCCGCCCGCCCGCAACCAGACCCTGATCTCGAGCTCGCCGAGCGTGTCCCCGGCGACGATCGACCAGCCGGTTTCAAGACGCTCCGGGAGGTTTGCGGGGACAGACACGGGGATGGGCATCTCGCCGCTCAGGTACGCGTCCGGATGGATGATCTGTTCGGTGGAAGCGGGCAGGCGACGGTACGCAGCGTCGACGGGCGCATAGCCGCTGTCCGATTTGAGGCCGGCGACGAACGTTGCGCCGGCCTGGTACGGGAAGAGGGACGTTTCGAGCAGGATCGGCGGCAGGCGCGTGAGGATCTCGAGGAGCGCCGGATCGGACGCCTCGGCCGCCACCTGGCCGAGCTCCTCCGCCGTCAGGTTGGCGATCATCCAGGCCGTCTGGGCGCTCGTAGCGTCGCCCTCGACGAGCGACAGGATCGCCAGCGCCCGGTCCGAGTCCTCGGCCAGTTCCTTGAGCCCCAGGCCGTTCAGGTCGAAGTGGAGGTCCTGGAGCTCGTGGGCGAATTCGTGGGCATACGTCAGGCGCTCGGTCGGCCCGAGGCCGCCGTCGTGGCTGACGATGAACAGTTCCTTCTTGGTGGGGTCGTAGTAGCCGATGACCTGGCTGCCCTGCAGCTCGAGGTACAGATCGCGCAGCGAATCGTCCGGCTTCAGCAGGCCCAGCACCTTGTAGATCCGCTCGCTGAGGGCGATCTGCTCGGGTGGGTTGTCCTTGTCGAACTCCTCGAGCAGGTTCTTCATTGCGGTCTCCCGATCGATGACGGTGGGCTCGACCCGGTCGGGGCTGTCGAGGCCGCGGATCTCGGAGACCTGGGCGGCGATCTGGCGGTAGATCGCCGCGTCGTCGAGTGGCTGAGATGGAGCGAGGCTCGGACCCGGGCTCGGGGGCGTCGGCGAGCAGGCGGCGATCACGAGCGCCGCGGCCATGAGGGCCAGGAGTGCCGTCCGCAGCGCGGTCTTCCTCAGGGCACGCAGCGGGGTGCCGGGGTGGAGCATCTCATTCAAGCCGGCCGTCATCGAGCTCGATGCTACCCGCTCCCGGTGCCCGGCCGAGTTTCCCTTTCTTAATCGACTGCTCGCTCGTGCCTAAACCCGCGCTCTTTACCGTTTGCTTCGGACCGAACCCTCGAGGTTCCATCCTCCCTCCCTCGGACCGGGGGCGCCAATTGGGCAGGCGTCTCCGGTCTTTCCTTTTCGGCGGGCCGGAGGACGGTGGCCAGAGGACGGTGGCCGGCGCCCCGGCCGAGGTCGGACCCAGCCGCTCGGAAACGCGGCGTGCAGCGCCGTGTGTCAGAATCAGGGCGATGGAAATCACCTGGTACGGGCGGACCTGCATCCGCCTGCGCGGCCGTGATGCGGTCGTGGTCACCGACGCCTATCCCGTGGTCGTCGGACCGACCGGGCGGGGCATCACCGGCGACGTGATCACCTACAGCCACCCCGATGACGATCCCCTGCCGAAGCTGAAAGGCAAGCGCTCGCGCGACGGCAGCACGGTGATTCCGGGCAGTCTCGAGCCGGCGTTCGTGCTGGACGGGCCGGGCGAGTACGAGATCAAGGACGTCCTGCTGACGGGCGTCCGGACGTACCGGGACGACAAGCGCGGTGCCGAGCGGGGTCGCCAGACGGCATTCGTGGTGGAGCTGGACGGGCTCCACACGGTCCATCTGGGAGACATCGGCCATCTCCTGACCGAGGAGAAGATCGGCGAAATCGGGCACGTGGACGTCGTCTGCCTGCCGATCGGCGGCGCGCTGACGGCGACCAGGGCCGCCGAGCTCGTGGCCCAGCTGGACCCGAAGCTCGTGATCGCGATGCCGGTCTGCCCGGATGAGTCCGACTGCGCCGAGGCGGTTTCGAGGTTCTTTCACGAGATGGGCGGCAGTGCGGCACCCCAGCAGAAGCTGTCCGTGACGATCTCGACCCTGCCCCAGGAAGTGACTGCCGTGCTGCTGGATTCGCGCGGAAAGGTCTGAGTCGCGGCTCGTAGCGGCCGCGCCGGTCAGCGCCATGCCGGTGGCGCGAGGCGGCGGCGCGAGGCCGGCCATGCCGGTGGCACGAGGCGGCGGCGCCAGGTCGGCCACGCACAGCGGCCCTCAGGCGGGCGAGCGCTCCAGCACGACGCGCCCACGCTTGATCACGGTCCGAACGAGGTCGGCAGCCGGCCAGTAGGGCAGCTGTCGATGCGTCGGGACGCGCCAGATCACGAGGTCGGCCACCTTGCCGGCCTCGATCGATCCGATCTCGTCGCCCTGGCCCAGCGCGTGAGCCGCGTTGATGGTCAC
>JBKKBB010000066.1:0-5675 GCA_046714395.1 Candidatus Limnocylindrales bacterium
CCTGTTGCAGCGCCTCGGGGCCACGAATGCCATGACCCGGAGCAGGACCCCGGCCCTCGGCCTGACCCGGCGGGGCGATCTCAAGACCAAGCTCCGCGCCTTCGACCTCGGCGTCGACGACATCCTAACGATGCCCTTCTCGCCGGAAGAGCTGCTGGCCCGGTCCATTGTGGTCAGTCGTCGGGCGAGTGGCACGGACCGGCCAATGGTGCCGACGATCCGACTTGGCGAGATGGAGATCGACATCGTCGACCGCCAGGTCAAGGCAGGCGACTCCGTGGTCCACCTGAGCGGCATAGAGCAGAGCCTCCTGTACGTGCTGGCCAGCCGGGGCGGCCGCGTCGTCACGCGCGAGGAAATTCTCGACGCGATCTGGGGCACGGACTTCGTGGCCGAGAGCAACATCGTGGATCGACACATCCGGAGTCTGCGGATCAAGCTCCAGGACGACTATCGCCACCCGCGCTTCATTGCGACGGTGCCGGGCAGGGGCTACCGCTTCATCCCGACGTTCTCGAACGCCGGCTGGACCGGGTCCTCGTCTGGGAAGCGCGTTCCCAACTGACGGGTGCTCTGCCCCGACGGTCTCCGGCGCCGGCATGACGGGCCGTCATGACACCCCTTTGTGGATTGGGCACCATGGCGATCGATCTGGCGCACGCCCGGCCCGGATGACTCTATCAGCGAGCGAGCCCGTCTCTGGGGGACGGGCTCTCTTGCACTCCGCTACCCGCGCGCTCAGCCAGGCGGTTGCTCCAGGCGCTCCTCGACGACACTTTCCGCCGCACGGCGGCTGTCCACCTGACCGGTGACGGCGGCCAGGAAGACGTCGCCTCGAAGCGCGAGCAGTTCCACGTCCGTTCGGGCTCGAACGGTCGCGGTCCGAGGCACATCCCGGAGCAGGGCAATTTCGCCGAATTCCGAGCCTGGGCCCTGGGTCCGCAGATGGCGTCCGGCGACGCTCGCGTCGGTTTCGCCAGCCACCAGGATGTACATCCGGTCCCCAGGATCGCCCTCTTGAATCACTACGGCGCCGGCGACATAGCGGACGGGCTCCAGATGACCGGCCAATCGCTCGAGGACTGTTGGGGAGAGGGGTGCGAACATCGGGATCCCGCGAAGCAGGGCGAGTTCTCTCACCGGGACCGTAGCCGACCGGTCGATGGCGATCAGCGAGCGCCAGGCGATGAGTGCCCCCGCGGGCAGCAGCAGCCCCACGATCACGAAGGCGCCCTGCGCGCCGACCAATCCGAGAAGCACGGGCGTGGCAATCGATCCGAGTCCAAACGCGCCCATGAAGATTCCCTCGACCACGCCGAGGACTCTCGTGAGCACCTCGTCTGGAGCGGAGCGCTGGAGCAGCGTTCGACCCACCACGTCCATGACCGTGCGGCCGGCACCTGCCAGGAGCAGCAGGCCTCCGACGACCAGGGGCAGCGGGAGCAGGCCGGCGGCAGCAAGCGGCAGGCCCCAGGCCAGCAAACCAACCACGAACGGAGCTGCGAGACGAATCCGCCCGGCAAGCGAAAGTGCCAGGGCCGCTCCGGCCAGGCCACCGGCGCCGGCGATGGCATTGAGGATGCCGGCTGCGCCCGCGCCGAGATGGAGCAGATCGAAGACGAGCACCACGATCAGGACGTCGAGCGCACCCCACACGAAGGCCGCCAGCCCGAGCAGGAACACGATCGTCCTTGGGCCGGGGAGATCCAGCACCGCACGAAAGCCGCCGGTCAGGTCGTGCCAGAGCGCCCGCTGCGTGCCAATCGCGGCTGATCGGTCCGGCCCGGCCCTGGGGCTTTCCACCCTCCCGGAGGCGGCGAGAGCGGCGGCGACGGTTGCGACGGCGGCCGAAGCCACGAGGGCGACGCCCGGATTGGTGAGTTGGAGAACGATCCCGGCGGCGGCCTGACCGGCGAGAATGCCGAGTCCTTCCATGGTTCCTGAGACCGCGTTTGCGGCCGTCAGTTCGGCCGGCGTCCGGGACAGCCACGGGAGCAGAGCTCCGTGCGCGGGTCGCGTGATCGTGATCGAACACGCTCCCAGCACCGCCAAAAGGTAGACGAGCGGGGCCGGGCCATCGAGGAGAATGGCGATACCGGTAGCGACCATGAACGATGCCTGGGCGACGTACGACGCGACGAGAACCCGATCCCGTCGAAATCGATCGCCGAGGGACGCCGCAATCGGGGCGACGACCGCGGCCGGCAGAAGCTGGAGGAGGGACACCACCCCGGCTTCGGCCGCGCCGCCTCGAGAAAAGGCGAAGATCAGAACAGACAGCCAACGCGCCCAGTCCGCGAGGTTGAACGCGGCGAACGCGATCACGACCCGCCGCAGCCGCGGGTTGGACATCACGATGCGGAAGACAACGAGGCGGGTCACGGCTCCGGCAGGATCGCACGGAGCGGTCAGTTCGGTGCGGCCGCCTCGGAGACGCTCCACAGATCCGCGTGGCGCTCGCGTAGCGTCCGCTCAAGGGCCGCTTCTGACGGCGCCGGCGGCGTCGACAGTTATCAGCTGTAACTGAGCGTGAAACCCGGGCCGACATGGCTCAGCGGTCGAGCCATGGGACCGGGCCCCAGGCGATGGGCCCCTCGGGATGCACACCTTCGACGGACGCGACGTCCGTGCCGTCCGATGCCATCGTGAACAGACGGCGCGAGCCGGGTACAACGTACTCGATCTGCGACCCGTCGCCGCCCGTAAGGAATCTCAGCTGGCCCCGCGCAAAGGCGATCCGCGTACCGTCGGGAGACCAGCTCGGCCACCGGTTGTCGCCCTCGTCAGTGAGCGGACGGAGCCCCGAGCCGTCCGCGTTGACCACGTAGATCTGCGCCGGGAGGTCCTCCTCGCCGTTCTCGCCCAGGGTTGTCATCCAGAAGGACAGCCGGAGTCCATCCGGGGACCAGTCGAGCCCTTTTGCGTCCCCCGGCAGCTGCAGGACCCCCTCGCGCAGGCCCGTGCCGTCGGCGCCCACGAAGGACAGGACGCTGGCGTGGTGCCCGAAGGTGGGGTGGTCCTCCCAGAAATCGAGGTAGGCGATCTCCGAAGAGACCGGAGACCACGCCGCCCACTCCGACAGGGGCTCGCCGCAGCCGGGTGGACGGCACACCTCGCCGAGCAATGAGCGCGGCTCGCCGCCGTCGGCCTCGACGACGTAGGGACCCGGGGCGGAGCCGCAGCAGGCGTACGCGACCTTGGTCCCGTCCGGCGAGAATGAGCCCCACGTGCCGGTTCCATCCTGGGTCAATCGAGTCCTGGAACCATCCACGTGGAGGACGAAGAGATCGGAGTCAGGCCCTCCTACTGGGATCCACCATATGCCGTCCTCCCACACTGGCACGACGTCCGGGTGGGGTCTGAGGAGGAGTCTGCTTCCGTCCGGGGCCCAGGCGATCGGGTCAGCCCCGAGAGACTGTCCGATCACGCGTGTGTGGTCAGGGTTCGTTGCGTCGACGGCGATTATTTCGGAGCCAGACCGATAGGCGATCCATCCGGCGGGACTCTGGACTAGGCGCGCGCCGACGACGACGATCCCGGCTGCGATGGCCATGGCGAGCAGCACGAGAAGCGTCCAGCGCAGTGCCGGCCGATCCGCCAGCCACAGCGTTGGTCCGAACCGGCGGCGGCCACCGGCGAGCGCAGCCTGATGGGCGATCGCGGCGGCGTCGAAGGGCCGCGCGGCGATGGCCGCCCGGGCGCGGAGACGTTCCTCGAGCCGCGTTTCGAAGTGAAGCCGGTCAGTCATCGCTGAGCTCCGATCGAAGACGGTCAAGCAGGCGAGCGAGCCTCGCCCGTGTCCCCGACGGTGATCGGCCGGTCGCCCGCGCGAGCTCCGTCGAGTCGAACCCCGCGACGTAGCGCAGGGCAAGCAGGGCCCGGTCATCAGGATCGAGCCTGGCCAGTGCGTTGGTGAGATCGAGGTCTCCGACACGTCCGGCCGGATCGACGCCCGACGTCGCCGCACCGGCCACGGCAAGCTCGACCACGGTCCGGCGCCGTCGACGCCTGATGAGTTGGCGAGCTTCATTGGCGGCGATCGACACGAGCCAGGGGCGCAGTCGACCCGGGTCGCGCAGGCCGCCAAGCTTGCGCCAGACGATCGGCCAGGCGGCCTGGACCGCTTCGTCGGCGATGTCGACGTCGCCACAGATCACAAAACAGACCCGGGTCATGTCGTCGTGATGGGCCAGGACGATCCTGGCGAAGGCGGCCTCGTCGCCGGCGGCGGCGAGCGCCACCGCCCCAGCGAGACTGTTGTCGATCGGGACTGCCAGGGTCGCCATACCCCACAGATGCTCGGGGGCGCGTCAAGTGATTCAGCCTAAACCCGTCATCCGTCGGCTGGGTGGGCTCCGGTTGGCAACTCGGCCCAGTCGGACTCATACCAGCGCAGCGCGACGGTTATCAGCTGTTCGAGCGTTGTGCGGGCTATCGATCGGAGCACCAAGGGTGTTCGCCGAGCACGAAAGAGCTGTTGTTCAGGAGCATCGCCTATACTCGCGCTCCGGCCGACATAGCTCAGCGGTAGAGCAGCTGTTTCGTAAACAGCAGGTCCTCGGTTCAAATCCGAGTGTCGGCTCCACTTCCCTGATTCGTGCGCTTGGTCAGCGGCAGCACATCGCTTCGGGCGCGGCTCCTGCTACTCGAACTGGATCGAGTCGACGATGTCCTGGAGCTCCTGCTCGAGTTCGGCGCTGGCAACCGTGGTCGTCTCGCCCACGATGACGAGGAGCTTCCCATCCACGTTGACGATCCAGACGTTGATCGTGTCGCCGGCGTTCGTGGTCCACCAGGCCGGACCTCCCTCTGCGGGGTCCCAGGTGAAGAAGAATCCCGGGTCGCAGCCGAAGTCGTCGCGAACCGTGACCACGACGTGCTTGGCGGGACGTCCGCCCACGGTCGCGGCCACGGGTCCGGCGACCAGCTCGGTTCCAGGCGCGGTCGACACGACGGCCGCCAGATCGCTGATCGATGCCCCGGGAGTCAGCTCGAGCAGGTCGGCGCACGGATCCGCGTGCTCACCGTCGGGGAAGGCCGTCCAGTAGATGGCAGCCTCGGCCCCCTGCGACCCGACGGTGTCCTTGCTGATGTAGATGCTCCTGTACCTGGCCCAACCCCGATCGTAGGCAAGGGCGGGCAAGCTGAAGGAGAACGGAACTCCGTCGACGGTCAGGGGGTGCCTGCCAATAGGCAGCCAGCCCCCGGGACCGACGTCGGGGAGCGGCCCGGCGTTGGGCACGGGCTCGATCTCGATCGAGGCGGTAATGGCTTCGAGCTGTGCGACATGCTCGGACGAAGCCTCGTTCATGTCCGAACTCGTGATGACCAGGCGACTCCCGTTCACATCGACGACATAGACCGTCCCCGTCTCGCCGTGCCGGAGCCCCAGGCCGTACGTCCGTGACGCGTCAGTCCAGAGCCCGTCCCGCGCCGGACACCCTGGGAGGAGGTTCAACACGAACTTCTTGGCCGGGTAGCCGCCCAACATGACGTTGGTGGGACCCGATGTCTGGACCCCTGTCTGGCTTTCGAGGGCTGTCGCGAGGTCCTGGACCGTCGGGCCTACCTCTGCCAGCTCAATGTCGGCCTCATCGGCGCAGACATCCGTGACAACGTATCTGACTTCGTACGGGGTCGGGGCGAGGCCGAGCATGCCAGTCCAGCGCCCTGGA
>JBKKBB010000067.1:0-5285 GCA_046714395.1 Candidatus Limnocylindrales bacterium
ACCCGAGCGAGCTCATCTCGGCCGAACCGCCGACGAGCGGGCGACCGGTGTCGATCACCGTTTCGCGCCGGGCAGGCGTGCCGGAGCGGCTCGCGACCGGGGCTCCCGAGTCGATCCTCGCCATGGATGGCACCGCCGACCGCGAGACCCTCGCCGCCTGGCAGGCCCAGGCGGATCTCGGCACGACGGCCGGCGAGCGCCTGATTGCCATCGCCCGGGCCCCGATCGGCGGTCACTGGGAGATCGTGGCGATGGTGGGATTCGCCGACCCATTGCGGAAGGGCATCGGGGCGGCGCTCCGGGAGGCCCGCGGCGCCGGCATTCAGACGATGGTCGTCACCGGCGACCATCCCGCGACGGCGGCAGCCATCGCCCGTGCCGCCGGGCTCTCGGGCGACCGGATCGTGACCGGCGCCGAGGTCGCCGGCTGGGACGACGCGCGGCTCGCGAGAGAAATGGAATCCGTCCACATCGTGGCGCGGTCCACGCCCGAGCAGAAGGAACGGATCGTGCGCGTGGCTCGGGCGAACGGCCGGATCGTGGCGGTGACCGGTGACGGCGTCAACGACGCGCCCGCCCTCCACCATGCGGATGTGGCCGTGGCGATGGGCAGCGGCACGGCCGTGGCGCGTGAGGCCGCCGACCTCGTCCTGGGCGACGATTCGTTCGTCACCCTGCTCTATGCCCTGCGCGAGGGCCGACGGCTCGTCGACAACATCCAGAAGGGCCTCGTCTTTCTCATTTCAACGCACCTCGCCTTCCTCGGCTTCGTCCTGATTGCGACGATCGCTGGTTACGGCCAGCCGCTGCTGCCGATCCAGATCCTGTGGATGGAGCTGTTCATCGACACGTCGACCTCGATCGCCTTCGAGCGTGAGCCGGGCGAGCCAGACATCATGGATCGGCCGCCACGGCGGGCCGGTGCCGCATTGCTGCCCACCAGCCTGATCATCCGGATCGCGCTGGCCGGTGCCTTCTCGGCGGTCGCCGCCCTGTGGCTCATGCAGTCCTCGTCGGGCAGCCCCGACCACGCGCGCTGGCTGGCCTTTACGGCGCTGGTGTGCGGTCAGGTCGTCCGCGCCTACGCCAACCGAAGCCTGCGCATCCCCGTCTTCCGGGTCCACTCCAATCGAGTCCTGCTCGGCGGAGTCATCGCGGTGACCATCATCCAGTTCGCGATCCCGTTCATCCCCGGCGTCGCCGACGCATTCCGGGCCTCGCCCCTGGACCTCACGGAATGGCTGCTCGTGGCCGTGATCGCGCTGCTGCCCGCCGTGGTGGCGGAGGGCATCCGAGCCCGGGGGCGGACAGTCTGGGTCGCCTGACCTGACCATCGGGCCAGAGGACGGCCGGCCGCGGTCGGGCTATCCTCCGCCCTGATGTCCCTGGTGATCGATGGCCTGCGCAAGCGATTCGACCGGATTCAGGCGCTCGACGGGCTGTCCCTGGAAATCCCGGCGGGACACATCTATGGGTTCCTCGGCGCAAACGGGGCCGGCAAGACAACCACGATGCGGATCGCCCTGGGCGTCCTGAGAGCCGACGCCGGCACGATCAGCTGGGGCGGGACGGACCACCGGCAACTCCGCCGGGTCACCTGGGGGTACCTGCCCGAAGAGCGTGGCCTGTACCCAAAGATGACGGTCCTTGATCAGCTCGTCTTCTTCGCCCGCCTGCACGGTGCCTCGCCCGAGCGGGCGGCGCGGGAGGCCGCTGGCTGGCTTGCCCGGCTGCACGTGCCCGACTTCGCCAGCCGCCGGATCGGCGAACTGTCCAAGGGAAACCAGCAGAAGGTCCAGTTCCTGGCGGCCGTCATCCACGACCCCGAGATCCTGTTGCTCGATGAGCCGTTCACCGGCCTCGATCCGGTCAACGTCGTGTTGATTCGCCAGGCGATCCTGGAACTGCGCGCCCGTGGCAAGACCATCGTCCTGTCCACCCACCAGATGGAGACGGTCGAAGCCATGTGCGAGTCGATCGCCATTCTCGATGAGGGAAGGACGGTGATCAGCGGGTCGCTCCGTGACGTCAAGCGCTCCACGGGCCGCCAGAACGTCCTCCTGGCGGCCGACGGCGAGACCGACTTCGGCTGGCTGGACGCGATCCCCGGGGTCCGGATCCTCCGCCCCGGGATCGATCGCGTCGAGCTGGACCTGGATCCCGACACGGAGCCCGGTGGCATTCTCGCCGCGGCCGTTGCGCGGGGCCTCAAGGTGCGCCACTTCGAGGTCGTCGACCCGACCCTGGAGCAGGTGTTCATCGAGCTCGTCGGCCACGGCGTTGACGATGGGGAGACCCTGCGGCCGGTTGCTCGCGACATCGATGAGGAACCGGCGGCATGAACACCGAGCAGCCGGTTCGACACGACGCCACGTTCCCGAATACCGGGATCATCGCCCGCCGTGAGTTCCTGGAGCGGGTCAGGAGTCGGCCCTACGCGGCGTCGAGTGTCCTGCTCTCCCTGCTCGCGGTCTTCGTGGCGTTCCTGCCGATCATCATCCGCCTCGTCGATCGGGACACGATCACGACGGTTGCGATCGTGGCCGACGACACTGCGCTCGCCGAACGCTCGGCGTCGATCATGCGCAGCGTCCTCAGCACGAGCACCGGGGGATCGGCGGATTCGTGGGTCTTCGAGATCGCCACGGATCGCGAGGCCGTGGAGGCCGATGTCGGTGACGGCCAGGTGGACGGGGCGCTGTTCGCGACCCGCGATCCGTCCGGGCGCCTCGACTTCACGTTCCTGACCGGGCAGGGGCTCGGCGCGGACCGGACCCAATTCGTGACGATCGCCACGTTCGCCGTCGCGTTCCTCGAGTGGACCGAACTGGTCAAGCCGGATGGACAGGTGCCGTTCCTCGCGCCGCGGCTTGACATCCAGGCCGGGGCCGGGCCCACCGCCGGCGGAGCCCCGCTCGGCGCGACCGAAATCGCGAGTCGCCAGCTCCTCGGGACCGTCCTCGTGGTGGTGCTCTTCCTGACCATGGTCATCTACGGCATGTGGGTCGCGGCCGGGGTGGCCGCGGAGAAGGAAACCCGCGTGATGGAGTTGCTGATCAGTGCTGCGTCGCCGCGCCAGCTGGTCCTCGGCAAGGTCCTCGGCATCGGACTCGCCGGCTTGCTTCAGTACGCTGCGATCCTGGTGCCGGCACTGATCGCGCTGGCGTTTCAGCAGCCGATCGGGGCGGCGCTCGGCCTCGGCTCGGGGATCACCCCGCCGCTGGCCGGGATCACACCGGCGTTCCTGCTGGCCTACGGGTCGTTCTTCGTCCTCGGGTTCACGCTCTACGCCCTGATCTACGCGGCGGCAGGCTCGCTGGTCAGCCGGGTCGAGGACCTCCAGGTCATCGCCCTGCCGATGAGCCTCATCGGGATCGCCGGCTATATCCAGGCGGTCATGGCGCTCTCGGGCGGCCTGTCCACGTTCATGTGGGTCTCTTCGTTCATCCCGGTCTGGAGCCCATTCGTGATGTTCACGCGGCTCACCGTCGGTCGCGTCGAACCATGGGAGCTCGCCCTCGCCTTCAGCCTTCTCATTCTGGCCATCGCCCTCGCCGCCATCCTGGCGATCCGGGTCTACTCGGCAGGCGTCCTCCTGTACGGCCAGCGTCCCGGTGCTCGACGGGTCCTGCGGGCCGTGCTGTCTCCGGACGCCTGACCCTCAGGCCGATTCGTCGGGCGATGGTGGGGCCGCGGACGTCGCCGAGGTGTCGTAGGGCTCATCAAGTCCGAGCGGGAGCCGCCGAATGAGCGCCAGCACCGGCGCGCTTCCGGGTCCCGGTGCGTCGCCGTCTCGGCCCGATCCGACCGGTTCGTCGCCAGGATCGCTGTCGGGCGCGCCATCCCGGCCCGTCGGTGTAAATCGCCAGAGCCGACTGCGGACCCCGGACAGGTATGGGCTGGACCGGTGGCGGGCAAGCACACCGGCGAGACCCTGCGCGGCAACCGCATCGAACAGCGCGCGGCCCTCGCCCTGGATCGCCGGCACCGTCAGGACCTCGTCGCCGGGTCGAAGCGTCCGGCGCAACTGGTCCCGTCGGCGCTCGAGCGGCACGTTGAGGAGCGATCGCCCGTCAAGATGGAGCAGGTCGAACACGAGGTAGGCCACCGGCCGTCCGGGTTCGCCGGCAAGGCGTCGAGCCAGCTCGTCCGGATCCGCCCGCCCCGCCGCGTCGACGACCACCAGCTCACCGTCCAGCACGGCGGACCGCGCCGCCACCCGCACACCGAGGCCCGTCAATTCCGCCGGGACGATGGCCAACCGAACCCCGTCCTCTCCGAGGAAGGTGACCTCGCCGCGCCCGGGCGCCTCGGCCGGCCCGATGAACGCCAGGGTGCGCAGCCCGCCCCAGGCCGGTTCGAAGAGGTGAACCGGCGAGTCAAACGGTTCGAGACTCGTTCGGGCCAGCATCGGACGCAGCGTCGTCGGGGGGTTCGGCAACGTCGGCTCGAGCTGCAGCGAGAGCTGATCGGTCATCGCCGGGCGATGGTAGCCGGTGGACTCATGCCGGGTCGCGGGCGGTGCCTGGTCCGCCGCTGCCGCCCGCCCCTCCCCGGAAGCAGCCCATTCCCTGTGCCCAC
The DNA here is from genome assembly GCA_046714395.1 of Candidatus Limnocylindrales bacterium. Classification (GTDB taxonomy): domain Bacteria; phylum Chloroflexota; class Limnocylindria; order Limnocylindrales; family CSP1-4; genus UBA5189. The sequence goes on from JBKKBB010000067.1 coordinate 4,582, forward strand.
CCCCAGTAATCCTGGCTTGTGACCACCCCCGGAGCACTGTGCGGGTCGCCGGCCGCGGATGGCAGCGGCGAGATCCCCAGATCGATCAGTTTCCTCGATCGCGGCGTGGGTTTCGTGGTGGCCGGTGCCACGGCCTCCGCTCGTGGGGTGCTCGGGCGGGCTCGACCCCCGCCCGAACCCGGATAGTGCTCCCCGGAGGAGCATTGGCCAGGCAGTGGGGCCGACCCGTGTCCAGCACAGACGCTGGGGTGCTCACTGAACGAGCACAGGGCATTGACAAACCGAACATCTGGCCGCATGCTGGCGACGACAACCGGATCCAATTGGACGATCGCAGGTAGAGAATCGATCGAGTTCCCGAGTGGAACAGACGAACTCCCGCGGTCACCAGGACCCACGCATCGCACCGAATCGCATCATCACCGCGGTTCCCTGCACACATCGTGACCGCTTCGCCGGGCCCATCGCGCCCTGGCAGAACGGTCAGAAGGAACATCGAGCACATGCTTACGCGAACACTCCAATCCACCACCGTCGGGCGCTCTGCGTCAATCCGACGCCTGCGCCGGCGCCAGAACGCGGCCAGCCGGCTCTTCTGCAGCACGAACGGCTGTCCCAGCTTCCTCGAGATTGACGTCGACGGCCGCGCGGCTGTCTGCCCGATCTGCGCGTACCGCCGCCACCTCGACTGAGGTCCGGCCGCA
>JBKKBB010000068.1:0-12160 GCA_046714395.1 Candidatus Limnocylindrales bacterium
GCATCTGCCGGGCCCACCCGTCAACTCGGCCGCGACCCAAACCATCCCTGGCGGCGATACAGTGCCGTTCGACCACGGTGACAGAGTCGCTGTCCCACTATCGGTCAGAGTCGCTGTCCTCCGACACCGTGACCGGTCGTTGGGACCGCCCTCCCACGTTGGGAGGGCCGGCCCTGGTCAGCCCTTGGACTCGACCGCTGCCTCGCCCTGCAGGAGTGGGTTGGTATCGGGATCGATGGCGTCGTCCGTATCGTTCCCGGCATCCGCCAGGAACGGGTTGAACGCGTCGTCCTCCGAGCCGGCGATCGTTGCCGCACGGGCCAGGCCCGCCGCATCGTCGTCGGCCGGCCGCGCACCGCCGTCCTCGAGGAACGGGTTGTAGCGTTCGCCGCCATCCTCGAGGGCCTCGCCCGCGAGTGCCTCGAGCGCCGCCCGTCGATCCGACTCCTTGCGCGCCGCCAGGTTGGCAGGCGCTCCGGAACCGGCCGGGATGAGCTTGCCGATGATGACGTTCTCCTTGAGGCCGATCAGGTGGTCCTTGGCGCCGTTGATGGCAGCCTCGGTGAGCACCCGGGTCGTCTCCTGGAAGGACGCCGCGGCAAGGAAGCTCGACGTGTTCAGTGACGCCTTCGTCACGCCGAGCAGGACGGCCTGGGCCGTCGCCGGCTCGCCACCCTCGGCGAGCACCCGGTTGTTGACTTCCTCGAAGTCCAGCCGATCGATGAGTTCGGTCGGCAGCAACTCGCTGTCGCCCGGCTGGTCGATCCGGACCTTCCGGAGCATCTGGCGGACGATGATCTCGATGTGCTTGTCGTTGATCGTCACGCCCTGGCTTCGATAGACCTTCTGGACTTCCTTGACCAGGTAGCGCTGAACCGCATCACGACCGCGTGTGTCGAGGTACTCCTGCGGGTTGATCGGGCCATCAGTGATGGCGTCGCCGGCGCGCACGTCCTCGCTGTCCGTGACGAGCAGGCGCGCGTTGTGCGGAATGCCGTACTCGCGCTCCACGACGTCCTCGGCGCGGATGATCAGCCCATCGTCCGTTCGAGCCAGGAAGCCCTGCACCGGGGCCACCACCTCGACCGCCGGATCTCCGGTGGTGCGAGCGATAACCTGCCCGGCCTCGATGAGATCTCCCGGCGCCGCCAGGAGCTCCGCGTCGTCCGGAAGTGCAATCGCCGAGTCATAGGCCTCCCGACTGGTGACCTTGACCTTGGTCGTCGTGCCCTCTCGCAGGATCGAGACCGCCCCGTCGATGTGGCTGATCTCGGCCTTGCCCTTGGGGACTCGTGCCTCGAACAGCTCTTCCACCCGCGGCAGGCCGGCCGTGATGTCCAGACCGGCGACGCCGCCGGTGTGGAACGTCCGCATGGTCAGCTGCGTGCCCGGTTCTCCAATTGACTGCGCGGCGATGATGCCGACTGCCTCACCGGTCCCGACCATGTTGCCGGTTGCGAGATTGCGCCCGTAGCAGCGGCGGCAGACGCCGTAGCGGGCTTCACACGTCAAGGGCGAGCGAACAAGCACTTCGTCGATCCCGGCGGCCTCGACGGCCCTGGAGAGCTCCTCGGTCATGAGCTCGTTGCGCTCGACGATCAAAGGCGGGTTCTTGGCCCTGCTGGCCGGGTTCGGAAGCGGCGCGGCCGAGAGTCGGCCGACGAGGCGCTTTCGGAACTCCTCCCGGACCGTCTGTCGGGTGCCGTTGTCCGTGGCCGGCCAGGTTGCGCCGGTCATGTCCGCTGTATCGGCGACCGTGATCCAGCTCCCCTCCTCCGTTCCGCAGTCCTCATCGCGGGTGATGACGTCCTGCGCCACATCCACGAGGCGACGCGTCAGGTAGCCCGAGTCGGCCGTTCGAAGGGCCGTGTCGGCAAGGCCCTTGCGGGCGCCATGGGTGGAGATGAAGTACTCGAGGACCGACATGCCCTCGCGGAAGTTGCTGCGCACCGGGACGTCGATGATCCGACCCGAGGGATCGGCCATCAGGCCGCGCATCGCGCCGAGCTGGCCGATGTTGCCCTTGTTTCCGCGGGCCCCGGAGTCGGTCATCATGCGGAGCGAGTTGTCTTCGGGCAGCGACGCCATCATCGCGTCGGAGATGTCCTTGGTCGTCCGCTGCCACAGCTCGACGACTTGCTCGTAGCGCTCGTCCTCGGTGATGAGGCCGCGCGAGAACTGCTTGTCGATGTCGAGGACCGCGCTGTCGGTTGCGGTCAGGCGGGCTTTCTTGTCAACCGGGGTCACGATGTCCCAGAGGCCGATGGTCATCCCGCCACGGGTCGCGAACTTGAAGCCGACGTCCTTGATCCCGTCGACCAGCAGGGCGGTCTCGTCTGACCCGAGGACCCGGTAGCACTCGTCGACGATTCGCTTCAGCTCGCTGCGCTTCATGGCCTGGTTCTTGAACCGAAGCCGGTCCGGCACGATGCCGTTGAAGATGATTCGTCCAACGGTCGTGCGGATGCTGGTCGGGCGGAGCTCGCCGGCCTCCTCATCCCAGGCACGAACCACGACGTCGATTGGTTCGTGCAACGCCAGTCGGCTCGGCACATGCGTGTCGGAGGCATTCGTCGCGTCGGATCGGCGCTCGCTGGCGTTGGCCAGGCCCCGGGCTGTCAGCTCGTACGCGTAGAGGGCCTCGTCCTCGTCGGAGAAGCTCCGCACGAACGCGGGGTTCGTGTCGCGTTCCATGGTCAGGTAGTAGCAGCCGAGGACCATGTCCTGGGTCGGCGCAACCACCGGCGTTCCGTCGGCCGGCGACAGCAGGTTGGCGGTGGACAACATCATCGTCCGCGCCTCTTCCTGGGCAGCCGCCGAGAGCGGCACATGGACCGCCATCTGGTCGCCGTCGAAGTCGGCGTTGAAGGCCTGACAGACGAGCGGATGGATCTGGATGGCCGAGCCTTCGACCAGGATCGGCATGAACGCCTGGATCCCCAGTCGATGCAGCGTGGGCGCACGGTTCAGCAGGACCGGATGGTCCTTGATGACCTCTTCGAGGACGTCCCAGACTTCCGGCCGGACCCGCTCGACGATGCGCTGCGCGCTCTTGATGTTGTGGGCGAATCCCTTCTCGACGAGCTGCCGCATCACGAACGGCTTGAACAGCTCGAGGGCCATCTTCTTGGGCAACCCGCACTGATGGAGCTTCAGCTCCGGCCCGACCACGATGACGGATCGGCCCGAGTAGTCAACGCGCTTGCCGAGGAGGTTCTGACGAAACCGGCCCTGCTTGCCCTTGAGCATGTCGCTCAGGGACTTCAGGCGATGGTTGCCGGTGCCGGCGATCGCCCGGCCGCGGCGGCCGTTGTCGATCAGGGCGTCACAGGCTTCCTGGAGCATCCGCTTCTCGTTGCGGATGATGATCTCGGGTGCGCCGAGCTCGAGGAGCCGCTTGAGGCGATTGTTCCGGTTGATCACGCGACGGTATAGATCGTTGAGGTCGGACGTCGCAAAGCGCCCGCCGTCCAGCTGGACCATGGGTCGAAGATCGGGCGGAATGACCGGCAGGACAGACAGGATCATCCACTCCGGGCGGGTGCCCGAGCGACGAAATGCCTCGATCAGGCGGAGTCGCTTGATCGCCTTCTTCCGGCGCTGGCCGGAGCTGGTCCGGACCTCGATGTGGAGCGTTCGGGCGAGCGTCTCCAGGTCCATTCGACTGATGATGTCGCGGACCGCTTCGGCGCCCATGCCGGCGCTGAACAGGCGGCCCCGGCCGGGCTGGTTGTAGCGCTCCTCCAAAAGGCGGACCTCGGTCTCACCGAGCGTCGTCTGTGGCTTGATGCTCTCGAGCTCGTCGCGGAGGCGGCGATTCTCTTCCTTCATCCCCTGGGCCTGGCCGGCCAGTTCCTCGCGCTTGGCTCGGACGGTGTCGTCCATGGCGGCCCGGAGGTCGGCGATCTTTTGATCAACCGCGGTGGCCTCATCGCGTTCGCGTGTCTGGAGTTCGTCGTTGACCCGCTCGGTTTCTGCCGAAACAACGCTGCGCAGGCGAGCGACGGCTTCCTTGCCGCCCTTCTCACCGGACGCGACGATGACCTCGCCCGTCGAAGCGAACACGAGCGTCTCCTCGGCGACGCCGGTCTTGAGCGCCTTGAGCTGTGCCTCGACAATCTGGGCGGCGGTCACGATCTCCTCGGTCCGCGAAGACCGCTGGGCCTCCAGGTCAGCCTTCTTCGTGGCGAGCTCGGCCATCAGCTCGTCTTTCTGTCGATTGATCGCGGCGCGGAGCTCGTCCTCGAGCTCGGACAGAGCCTGGCCGGACTTGCCACCGCGGCCTGCGGCCTCCTCATCGAGCTGCGTCAGCAATCGGCGCCGCATGTCCTCGTCAACGTTGGTGACGATGAACAGGGCGAAATAGAGGATGCGCTCGAGGTTGCGGGGACTGATGTCGAGCAGGATGCCCAGCCGCGACGGCGTCCCCTTGAAGTACCAGATGTGGCTGACCGGACTGGCCAGCTGAATGTGGCCCATGCGCTCTCGGCGGACCTTCGAGCGGGTGACCTCGACGCCGCATTTGTCGCAGATGATGCCCTTGTAGCGGATCCGCTTGTACTTGCCGCAGTAGCACTCCCAGTCCTTGGTGGGACCGAAGATGCGCTCGTCGAACAGACCGTCCTTTTCCGGCTTGAGCGTCCGGTAGTTGATGGTCTCCGGCTTCGTGACCTCGCCCTTGGACCACTCCCGAATCTGATCGGGGCTGGCAAGCGAGATGCGAATCGCGCTGAAGTTATTGACCTCGAGCATCGTTCTCCTCCGCGCCGCCGCCTGGCTCAGTGGCGCGATCCGGACCGGGTGCGAGCGTCAGCGGGCCGGCCGGGTCCCGCTGACACGTGTGGATTGGGTGCTTCGTCAGTCCTCGAAGCCGGCGAGATTGATCCCGCCGAGATCGGGAAGCAGATATCCGGAGGCGTCGTCCTCAGCCAACGGGATTTCCTCGTCGTTGTGATCGAGGATCTCGGCGTTGAGCCCGAGGCTTCGGAGCTCCTTGATAAGAACCTTGAAGGATTCCGGCACGCGGGGCGGCTGAATCTCTTCCCCCTTGACGATCGCCTCATAGGTCTGGACACGGCCCAGCACATCGTCCGACTTGACCGTCAGCAACTCCTGAAGGATGTTCGCGGCGCCGTACGCCTCGAGCGCCCAGACCTCCATTTCCCCGAACCGCTGGCCACCGAACTGGGCCTTGCCACCCAGCGGCTGCTGCGTGATCAGGCTGTACGGGCCGGTGGACCGAGCGTGGATCTTGTCCTCGACGAGGTGGTGCAGCTTGAGCATGTAGATGTACCCGACGGTGATCGCCTGATCGAACAGCTCTCCGGTTCGACCGTCGCGGAGTTCGATCTTGCCGTCCTCGGGCAGGGCGGTGTCGACCCCGTAGACCTGGTGGCGCGCCTCGCGCAGTTCGTTCCGGATCTGCTCCTCGGTCGCCCCGTCGAAGACCGCGGTCGCCGCCGTCTCGCCCTTGGCGTGGAGGGCCCACCCGAGGTGGGTCTCCAGGATCTGGCCGATGTTCATCCGGCTCGGCACGCCGAGGGGATTGAGGATGATGTCGACCGGCGTTCCGTCGGGCAGGAAGGGCAGATCTTCGGCCGGCAGGATCTTGGCGATCACGCCCTTGTTCCCGTGCCGACCGGCCATCTTGTCGCCGACCGAGATCTTGCGCTTCTGGGCCACGCCGACCCTGACCAGGCGATTGACGCCAGGCTGCAGGTCGTCGTTGTTGTCACGGCTGAACTCGCGGATCTCGACGACCTTGCCGCGCTCTCCGTGGGGCAGGCGCAGCGAGCTGTCCTTCACCTCGCGGGCCTTCTCTCCGAAAATGGCGCGCAGGAGGCGCTCCTCGGCCGTCAGCTCGGTCTCGCCTTTCGGCGTGATCTTGCCGACGAGGATGTCGCCGGGGCGAACTTCGGCGCCGATGTAGATGACGCCCTCTTCGTCGAGGTCCTTGAGGGACTCCTCGCCGACGTTGGGGATGTCGCGGGTGATCTCTTCCGGACCGAGCTTGGTGTCCCGCGACTCGATCTCGTGCTTCTCGATGTGGATGCTGGTGAACAGGTCGTCGCGGACCAGGCGGTCGCTGATGACGATCGCGTCCTCGTAGTTGCCGCCCTCCCAGCTCATGAACGCCACGAGGACGTTCCGGCCGAGCGCGAGCTCGCCGTTCTGGGTGGACGAGCTGTCGGCGATCGCCTGGCCGGCGTCGACGCGCTGCCCGACGTCAACAATTGGGCGCTGGTTGATGCAGGTGCCCTGGTTGCTGCGAACGAACTTCTGGAGCCGGTATTCGTCCAGCTCGCCGGAGTCTGCTTCGACCTGCACGCGCTCCGCGGTCACGCTGGTGACCACACCGGCGCGCGTCGCCATGACCACCTGACCCGAGTCTCGCGCCGCGCGCTCTTCCATGCCGGTACCGACGATCGGCGCCTCCGGCTCGAGCAGTGGCACAGCCTGGCGCTGCATGTTCGAACCCATCAGGGCCCGGTTGGCGTCGTCGTGCTCGAGGAACGGGATGAGCGCCGTCGCGACCGAGACGACCTGCTTCGGGCTCACGTCCATGTACTCGATCTGGTCCGGGCGCGCCTCGGGGAACATGTCCCGGAACCGTGAGGCGATCCGCTCTTCGATGAAGTGGCCCTCGGCATCCAGGCGCGAATTGGCCTGCGCCACGAAGTGCTGCTCTTCCTCGTCCGCCGGGAGGTACTCGATCTGGTCGGTCACAATCGGACGGATCGGGAAAGCATTGGCCTTTTGCCGCTTGAGCTCGGCGGCGGCGGCGGCGCTGAAGGGCTCGCCCTTGCGCAGGATGGCCGCCCCGCCCTTGCCGGCGAGGTCCGCACCGGCCTCGAACGTCAGGAGATCCGCGTCGTCCCAGGCCACCGTGCGCTTGACGCGTCGGTAGGGCGTCTCGATGAAGCCATAGCTGTTGATCCGGCCGTAGGTCGCCAGCGAACCGATCAGGCCGATGTTCGGACCCTCTGGCGTCTCGATGGGACAGATTCGACCGTAGTGGCTGTGGTGAACGTCGCGGACGTCGAAGCCGGCACGCTCGCGCGACAGGCCACCCGGGCCAAGGGCCGACAGGCGACGCTTTGAGGTGAGCTCGGCCAGCGGGTTGGTCTGGTCCATGAACTGCGAGAGCTGGCTGCCGCCGAAGAACTCCTTCATCGCGGCCACGACGGGCCGGATGTTGATCAGGGCGTTCGGCGTGGCCTTGTCGATTTCCTGGATCGTCATCCGTTCACGGACGACGCGTTCCATCCGCAGCAGGCCGATCCGGAACGCGTTCTGGATCAATTCTCCATTGGCGCGAATGCGGCGGTTCCCGAGGTGATCGATGTCGTCCTTGGGATGCAGACCGCGGTTGCACTCGATGAGGTGCCCGACGATCGCCGCGATGTCTTCGCGCGTGATCGTGCGCTGCTCCCGAGGGACCTCGATGCCCATCCGGGCGCCGACGCCCTCAAGCTTCTTGCCGAACTTGTAGCGGCCCACCCGGCCCAGGTCGTAGCGGCGGAAGTTGAAGAACAAACCTTCGACCAGCTGGCGGGCGTTGTCGCCCGTGGGCGGATCGCCCGGTCGGAGCTTCTTGTAGACCTCGATCAGTGCCTCGGAGGGCGTATGGGTAACGTCCTTGTCCAGGGTGTTGGCGATGAACGGATGCTCCGGATCAATGTCGATGGCGCTGAAGAGCGCGGCGATCTCATCGTTGGTCTCGTAGCCGACCGCCCGCAGGAGGGTGGTCGCGGCGATCTTGCGCTTGCGGTCCACCTTGACCCAGAGCTGGTCCTTGTTGTTCGTCTCGAACTCGAGCCAGGCCCCCCGGTTCGGGATGACCTTGGCGCTGAACAGCATCCGGCCGGACGCGGGATCCTCCACCTCGTTGTAGTAGACGCCGGGCGAGCGGACGAGCTGACTGACCACGACGCGCTCGGCTCCGTTGATGACGAAGGTCCCGAGGTTGGTCATCCAGGGGTAGTCGCCCATGTAGACGCGCTGGCGCTGGATCTCGCCGGTCTCCTTGATCAGGAGCTCGACATGGACGTACAGCGGCCGGCTGTAGGTCAGGTCCTTGGTGCGACACTCCTCCTCGGAGTACTTGGGGTCCCCGAATTCGTAGTCGAGGAACTGCAGCTCCATGACCTTGGCCGTGAAGTCCTTGATCGGGCTGATCTCGTCAAAGAGCTCCCGCAGACCCTTCGCGACGAACCACTGGAAGGACTCCAGCTGGAGCTCGATCAGGTTTGGAACGGGGAGGACCTCCGGGATGCGGGCGTAGCGCTTGCGCGCCGCGGACGAACTCGAAAAGGTCGACGATTCAGCGGGAGACAGCATAAACGACGGCTCCTTGACGGAGGGCGTGGGGGAATGAGAGGGCCGAGCTCACAGAACGGCTAAGGATATCGCGATTGCTTGATTTGTCAACCGACTCGGGCCTCCTTCGAGACCCGCCCGGAAGCCACCCTGTGAGCCCTGGCCCAACCGTAGCGTCGGTCGGTCGCAGGCGGTGCTACTTGATTTCGACCTTGGCGCCGACCTCTTCGAGGGCCGCCTTGATCTTGTCGGCCTCGTCGCGTGCAACGCCTTCCTTGACGGCCTTCGGGGTTGCATCGACGAGATCCTTGGCCTCCTTGAGGCCCAGTCCGGTGAGCTCGCGGACGACCTTGATCACCGGGATCTTGTTCGGTCCGATCTCGACGATCGTGGCGGTGAACTCGGTCTGCTCTTCGGCGACCGGCGCAGCCTCGGCGGCCGCGCCGCTCGGGGCAGCGGCCATCGCGACGGGCGCCGCGGCGGTGACCCCGAAGCGGTCCTCGAACTTCTTCTTGAACTCGGAGAGCTCGAGGACGGTCATCGTCTCGAATGCCTCGAGGAGCTGGTCAGCGGTGAGGTTCGGCATTGAAATTCAGTTCTCCTGATGGACGGGGTGTTTCGAATGTCGGTTCGCGACGATCAGGCCGCGGTCGCCCGCTTGTCGGCCAGCGCACCCACGAGGCCCGCGACGTCGCGCATCGGCGCGTCGAAGAGGCCGGCCATGGTGGCCATTGGGGCGGCGAAGGCGCCGGCTACCTGGCTGAGCAGCACGTCCCGTGATGGGAGCGTTGCCAGCGTGGTCACGCCAGCGGCGTCAATGGCTCGACTGCCCAGCAGGCCACCGGTGATCCGGACCTGCTTGAACGGGCGGACGGCATCGATGACCGCCTTGGCGGTCGCCGCCTCGTCCGTACCGAAGGCGATGGCCGTCGGACCGACGAGCAATGCGTTGAGCGCCGTGCCCCGAGTATCGGCGGCGGCGATCTTCATCAAGCGGTTCTTGACGACCTTGTACGTCACGGCCTGCTTGCGCAGACTCCGGCGAATCTCTGCGATCTCCTTGACCGTGAGACCCCGGTATTCCGAGACGATGAGCGTCGAGCTATGACTGAGCTGCTCACGCAGCTCGTCGACGACCCGTCGCTTGGCCTCGGTCGGCATGGTGCCCTCCGTGCTCCTGCGCGCAACCGGCGCGCGGCGGTGGGCGTCTGGCGATTCCGCCGGAGCCCCTGCGACGGTCGCCCGTCTCCGGGCGATGCTTCGACCGCAGGAGCTGCGCCCGCCCGCGAAGGCGGAGGCATCGATGTTCCTGCCTCGGCGTGGCCGTCGTCGTCCCCGGGCAGCGGCCCGGTCCGTACCGATGGATCAAGTCCCACCGTCGCTCGCTGCGGCGGCCGAGGGACCCACGCTGTCTTGAGCGGTCCGTCATGGATCTGGTTCGACTGGTACCCGATCGCGCCGGATGGCGGAACGGCTACCGTCGTGGATTGTAGGCGACGCGCCTGTCGGCCGCCGCCGCGTGTGTTTCTGGCGGGATATCGCCCGCCTCGAGCGGTCAGGCCGTGGCGGCCGCCGCGAGAATGCCCGGGATGTCGACCCGGATGCCGGGTCCCATCGTGGTGGCGATGGTCAGTCCGCGGAGGTAGGTCCCCTTGGCGCCGGCCGGCTTGGCGCGATTGATCGAGTCCACGATCGTGGCCAGGTTCGCCACGATCTGGTCGGCCTCGAAGCTGGCCTTGCCGACCGCGACGTGGACGATGCCGGCCTTGTCCACCTTGAACTCGACGCGGCCGGCCTTGACCTCACGGACGGCCCGATCCACGTCGAACGTGATCGTACCGGCCTTCGGGTTCGGCATCAGTCCACGGCGTCCGAGGATCTTGCCGAGGCGGCCGACCTGGCCCATCAGGTCTGGTGTTGCGATGGCGACATCGAACTCGAGCCAACCGGCCTCGATCTTCTTGACCAGATCCTCGGATCCGACTTCGTCGGCACCGGCGCGGAGCGCCTCCTGGGCCTTTTCGGCCTGGGCGAACACGGCCACGCGGACGACCTTGCCCGTGCCATGCGGCAGAAGGACCGTACCGCGGACCATCTGATCCGCGTGCCGCGGGTCCACGCCGAGTCGCAGGTGCATCTCGACCGATGCGTCGAACTGGACGACCGACGTGTCCTTGGCGAGCTGGGCCGCCTCAACCGGAGCGTAGGTCCGGGCGCGGTCGACGAGCTTCGCGACCTCGAGGTACTTCTTGCCGTGGTTTGCCATGTCTGATCTCCTCTGGCGATCGGGGCTGCCGATCTCCCCCGTGTCGTGGGGTGGGCGCCGCGCGGTGGTCCGCCCGGAAGTCGACCCTGTCGGCGGCCTAGCCGACGACCTCGATGCCCATGCTTCGGGCTGTCCCTTCGATCATCCGTGAGGCCGCCTCGAGGTCGTTGGCGGACAGGTCCACCATCTTGAGCGTGGCGATCTCGCGGACCTGGTCGCGGGTGACCTTACCCACCATTTCTCGCTTGGTGGTGACCGCGCCCTTGTCCACGCCGGCTGCCTTGCGCAGGAGGTCGGCCGCGGGCGGCGTCTTCAGGATGAACGTGAACGAGCGGTCCTCGAAGACGGTGATCTGGGCCGGGATGATCTGGCCGGCCTTGTCGGCCGTCTTCTCGTTGTAGGACTTGGTGAATTCGATGATGTTGATGCCGTGCGGGCCCAGCGCCGTACCAACCGGCGGCGCGGGCGTTGCCTTGCCGGCCGGGAGCTGGAGCGTCAGGACGATGCGGACCTTTTTGGCCACGGTTGGACGGTTTCCTTTCTAGCGGGCCGCGGCCCGGTGAGCGCCGACCGGGCGCGTGCAGGCGAAGGCGAGCAGACGAGCGAGCGCACGTCCGCGCGTGAGCGAGTCTGCGCAGCCGACAACGCCCGCCTGGGCCGTCCGGGAGGTGCTCACAGCTTTTCGACCTGGAGGAAGTCAAGCTCGACCGGGGTTTCCCGGCCAAAGATGCTGACCAGGACCTTGACCTTGTTTCGTTCTGGGTTGACCTCGTCGACCGTCCCGATGAACTCGGAGAACGGCCCGTCGGTGACGCGAACGCTCTGGCCCTTGGTGAACGCGACGCGGAACTTCGGCGTCTCGACACCCATGTGCCGGAGGATCTGTTTGACCTCGTTCTCGTCCAGCGGGATCGGCTCGCTCCGGACGCCCGGGATGTTCGATCCGCCGACGAAGCTGGTCACGCCCGGTGTGTTGCGGACGACGAACCAGCTGTCCGGATCCAGGATCATCTCCACCAGCACGTAACCGGGATAGACCTTCTTCTGGACGGTGTGTCGCTGGCCCTGCCGGATTTCGATCTCGTCCTCCATCGGGACGAGCACCTGAAAGATGCGGTCTTCCATCCCCATCGATTCGATCCGATGCTCGAGATTGGCTTTCACCTTGTTCTCGTAGCCGGAGTAGGTGTGGATCACGTACCAGCGCTTTTCAGGGACACGAGCTTCGGTTTCCGAAACCGCAGGATTCACGAGATGGCCCTCGTCAAGAAACCGATCACGCCCTGGAAGAGGCGGTCGAAGACGAACACGTACAGGCCCACCGCGAGGCTGACCGCGAACACGAGCACGGTCAGGTTGCGGGTCTGCTCGACGGTCGGCCAGGAGACCTTCTTCAACTCGGAAATCGCCTCGGAGATGAAGCGACGGATGCGGGTCACGGTTTCGTACGTTGCCTTTCAGGTGTGGCAGGGGCGATAGGACTCGAACCTACAACCGCTGGTTTTGGAGACCAGTGCTCTGCCAATTGAGCTACACCCCTGCGGAGCGCGCGGTCGGCTACTTGGCCTCCCGATG
>JBKKBB010000069.1:0-10820 GCA_046714395.1 Candidatus Limnocylindrales bacterium
AATTGCCGCGCGCTGAACGAACCGGCAACAGCGGGGCGGTCAGGGCGCTCCTCGAGGGCGCGGATCTGGCGATCGCCAACTTCGAGAATCCGGCCCCCGATGCCTTCAGGTTTCACTCCTCGGGCACCGTGTTCAGTGCCGATCCGGCGCTGATCGAAGGGCTGGTGAATGCCGGGATCGACTACGTCTCCCTCGGCAACAACCACATCCGGGATGCGGGCGCGAGTGGCATCCTCCAGACGATCGCAAGCCTTGACGACTGGGACATTGCGCACAGCGGCGCGGGTGCGGACCTCAGCGCCGCCCGTGCCCCGGCGATGCTGGAGGGAGGCGGCGTCACCGTGGCGATCCTCGGCTACGACACCATCGCCGGCGGGTCCTTTGCCACGAGCGCGCGCGCCGGCCGCGCGCCGTTGCCGGCCGCCAACGCCGAGGCGGACGTGGCCGCGGCGAGAGCGGCGGGTGCCGACCTGGTGATCGTCTTCCCGCACTGGGGGACGGAATATGACGCCACGCCGTCTGCCAGCCAGCGGACGCTCGCCAAGGCCGTCATCGATGCCGGGGCGGACATGATCATCGGCAATCACGCTCATTGGGCGGCGGCCATGGAGGTCTACAACGGGAAGCCGATCTGGTACGCCCTCGGCAACTTCGTGTTCGATCAGGCGTGGTCCGAGCCGACCATGGAGGGCATCACCCTCGAGCTCACGTTCGACGGGACCCGGCTCGTGCAGGTCCAAATGCGACCGCACCTGATCCTGGATAAGGCCCAGCCGAACTTCATGGACCCGGCCGGCAGCGGGGCCGTTGTCCTGAAGCAGGTATTCGCGGCCTCCAAGGGCCTGCTGGACTGGTAGACCAACGGTCCGCGGTTCTAGCGGTTCTAGCGGTTCTTGCCGACCCCTAAGGGACGCCCTCAGCTCCAGATACGAACCCGGTTCGTGGTACGTGCGGCGCCACCATGGCTCTCGGCCCGCTCACGGCCGGATCGCGGCGGCGTCGTGCTCAACCACGCCCATGCCGGCCGGCAAGGCCGCGCGAGCCGGGCCCGTTGCGCACCTAGCACGAACACGGTTCGTATTTGGGCCGGAATCCACGCCACGCGGCTCGTAGCACGAACACGGTTCGTATTTGGAGGAGCATCTGCCCCGGGCGCCCGGGCGCCAGTCCGCGCCGCCGCGCCGTGCCTTCAGCCGATGCCGGCGAAGACGTCCGTCTCGGGGCCGTCCGCGGCGACCCGTGACTCGCGCAGAACGTAGGCCTCCTTCGTCCAGAATTCGCGCCACGCGTCCACTCCGAAGCGAAGAAACATGCCGTCGGGGCTCATCTGGGACACGTGCCGCCGGATCGCGGCCCACTTGCGGTCGAGCACGTCGATGATGTCGATCCAGGTCGTGATCGACTCGTCCGCCACCAGCATCCTCGCCATCTGCTCTTTCCAACCGGCGAGCTCCTCCGGCGAAGCATCCTTCGGTTCGGTCCACAAGCTCTTCTCGCCCGCGGCTTCCATCCGGTCGCGGAGCGCGTTCCGAACCGAGGCCGGGATGGCCTGCTCGTAGAGCTTGACGGGTGACCACGGCGCGAGGCCACCATCCGCAGCAGACGGGCCGGCGCCGCCGTGGTCGGGCGCCAACTGCTCGGGATACCACGCCGCGTCGCCCGCCCGGTCGAAGGCGCGGACGGCGATATCGTGGGTCCGGATGTGGTCCGGATGGCCATACCCGCCGACGTCGTTGTACGTGGTCATCACGTGCGGTCGATAACGGCGCACGAGCCAGGTCAGACGCCCCGCCGCCTCGTCCAGGTCCGCCTGCCAGAAGCTTCGCGGGTCCCGGTTGGCCTCGCGACCCATCATGTCCGAGTCCCTGTAGCCAAGGTTCTCCCATTCGCTGACGCCGAGCTCGGCCAGCGCCGCCTCGAGCTCCGCAGCCCTGATCTCGCCCAGTCGTCGGTGGTTCTCCGGTGTGTCCAGGTCCGGCACGACGATGTCTCCCTGTTCGCCGCGGGTGCAGGTCACGAGGACGACCCGATGGCCGGCCAGAACCGACTTGGCCATCAGTCCTCCGGTGCCGATGGTCTCGTCGTCGGGGTGGGCATGGACGGTCATGAGGGTGTACGGACGCGGTTCGGTCATCGTCATGCCATCCTACGGCCGAATGCAGCGCGGGTTTGCGGGCGTCACGGTTGTGTCACCTGGGGGGCCCACAGTGGGCGGCAAGTACCACCCATCACAAGGATCTTCATGCCCGAGTTCCCGCCCCGACGTCGTCGCCCGAGGTCTGACATCGCCGCTGCCGCGGCGGCGCTGCTGCTGGTCGTGGCCGCCTGCTCTGGAGCTGTCGGAAGTCCTTCGGCGACGTCATCGCCCGCCAGCCAACCTGCGGCAACGCCACGCGCGACGACAGCGCCGGGCGCGACGCCGGGAACCTCGCCGGGCGCGACGCCGGGAACCACGCCGGGAACCACGCCGGGCGCCTCGGCAGCCGGAACCGAGGTGCCGTCGCCTCCGGGTGTCGTCCTGACCCAGGCCTGGGCCACGGCGGAGCTGACGGACGTCCGAAACGGAAACACCTTCCGGATCGCCGACCTGGTCGCGTCCGACCGGGTGGTGTTCATGGAGACGATGGCCATCTGGTGCTCGAATTGCCGCACCCAGCAGCGAGATGTCGTCAAGGCGCTGGCCGGCCTGGACCCCGATCGGGTCGTCTGGATCGGTGTCGACATCGAGGCCTCGGAGAGCGCGGCCGACCTCGCCGAATACAGCCGGTCACTCGGATTTGACTGGCCGTATGTGCTCGGCTCAAAGGAGTTCCTGCGGGCGCTTGCCGACGAGTTCGGCAACCAGGTGCTCTCACCACCATCCACCCCGATCATCGTCGTTGGGACGGACGGGACCGTGACCCTGACCGAGTTCGGGTACAAGAGCGTGGAGCGCATCCAGGAACTCGCGGGCGCGCACGGCGCCTGAGCACCGCCCCGAACGCCCCACGATGTTCGATCAGCTCGCCGCCGCGCTGTCCGGCCTCGGTCCGATCGGCCTCGGCCTGGCCAGCTCGGCATCGCCGTGCCTGCTGCCGCTCTACCCGGGCTTTGTCGCGTATCTGGCCGCCAACAGCAAGGCGCTCGAGGGTCGCCGGGGGACCGGCCTGCTCGGGCTGATCGTGCTGGCGGGGGTCCTCACGATGATGACCCTCATCGCGATCGTCCTCGTGATCGTGGCCGTTCCGACGAGCCGGCTGCTGGCCGTCGCCACGCCGCTCATCGACGGGTTGCTGATCGTACTCGGGGTCCTGCTCCTGGCGGGCCGCAACCCATTCGAGCGCCTGCCGGGGACGGGCGTCCCGATCGTGGCCAACCCGTACGGACGCGCCTACCTCTACGGGATCTTCCTCGGGCCGATCGCCCTTCCGTGCGCGGGGCCGTTCCTGATCTCGCTGCTCGGAATCAGCCTCGGTGTGGCCGACGCCGCCGGCAAGGTCGGCACGTTCCTCCTGTTCGGGCTCGGCTTCGGGCTGCCACTCGTGGTGTTGTCCTTCCTGACCGGGGTGCGAGCCCAGGCGATCGTTCGTTGGATCGTTCGCCGGCATCGGGCGATCGAGGTCGCCGCGGGAGGCCTCCTGATCGTCGTCGCAGTCGTTGACCTCATCGACAAATGGGACTCGATCGTGCTGACGCTCGGCTTGGGCTGAGTGGGGATAGGTCGGTCACCGCCGAAGCAGTGAGCCGAGCCAGTACCTTTGGGCTACTTGTGGATGCGGAGCCGAGTTGCAATCTTCACCCCATGATCGGTTCAGTTGAACGGCGCCTCCGCCTCGTGCTTCGCCAGCCGGGGACCCCCGAGCCCGTCTTGGCGCCCGAGGCGCCAGACGTTCCGGAACTTGACTTCGTGGCCTATGCGGAAGACGGACGCCTCTCCGGCCGAATCCGCATGGACGGCGCGCGCCTGTCCGACATGCTCAACGACCACGACGAGTACCTCCTCGAGGACGTCCTTGCCGAGCGTATCCCCGAGGGCGGAACCACCCTCGTTTCGGAAATCCTCGTCCGTCGCGACGAGTTGCTGCTGGTCCAGGCCACGGGCCCACGAGGAAACCACCAACTTCGGACCCGAACGATCGAACGGGGAATGGCAATGCAGTCCGGCCCGTACCTCATCACCGGCGATGTCCACAGCAACGCCGGGATCGACCCGCTCCTGTTCTTCCGCCGACGCCGATCGATGGTGCCGCTGACGAATGCCTCCATCGCGTATAACACAGCAAATGGGCCGGTGATCGACGTTGTCGATGCGATCGTCGTCAACCGGGACCTGATCGACTGGGTGCGCGTCGCCGAGCCCGGTGCCGTTGCTCGCGATCGGGTCGAAATCGTCCCCGGTGCGCTGGGTCGACCGACGATCTAGAGGACATCGGTCGCTCCCGACCGCCGTACCATCGCTGGCGATGGCAAGTCCAGTTCTTGAAGGCCACGGACCGCTCTCGGGAATCCACGTGGTCGACTGCTCCACGGTCCTGGCGGGACCGTATTGCACGATGCTTCTGGCAGACCTTGGCGCGGACGTGATCAAGGTCGAACCGCCGGATGGCGACGCGACCCGCGGCTGGGGGCCCCCCTGGGTGGGTGACGAGGCCGCCGAAACGCGCACGGCGGCCTATTTCCTGTCCGTGAACCGAAACAAGCGAAGCCTGCGACTCGATCTGCGCTCCAGCGCCGGCCGTGAGGTACTCGGTCGACTCCTCGCCCGGGGAGACGTCCTGGTGGAGAACTTCCGCGCCGGTGGTCTTGCCCGCCTGGGGTTTCCGGATGAGGCACTCAGCACCCTGAACCCGGACCTCGTCCATCTCGCGATCAGCGGCTATGGAACGCGTGGACCCGACGCCGCCAAACCCGGCTATGACTTCGTGGTCCAGGCCACGGGCGGCCTGATGTCGATCACCGGGCAGGCCGACGGGGCGCCGACCAAGGTGGGCGTCGCGATCAGCGACATCGTGACCGGGCTCTTCGGCGCCGTGTCCGTGCTCGCCGGACTGCTCGCAAAACCACGATCCGGCGGGCAACGGGTGGATGTGTCTCTGCTCCAGAGCACCCTGGCGATCCTGGCCAATCAGGCCCAGAACGCGTTCGTGACCGGTTCCTCACCAGGTCGCCTCGGCAATGCGCACCCGAACATCGTTCCGTACGAGACGTTTCCCACGGCCGACGGCGTCATCGCCGTCGGGGTCGGCAGCGAACGGCAATGGCCGCGCCTGTGCGAGGCCCTGGGCATGCCGGAACTGGCGCCCGATCCGCGTTTCGCATCCAACGGCGACCGGGTCGAGCGGCGCGCCGAGCTGATCCCACTCCTGGTTGCCCGATTCGCAACGGCGACCTCGGAGGAATGGCTGGCGCGGCTGGAGGCAGCCGAGATTCCCGCTGGTCCGCTCCTGGACGTCGTCGAGGCCTTCGCGACGCCGCAGGCCCGCGCGGTCGGGGCGCGCGTGCCGATGATGCATCGGGCGCTCGGAGCTGTGGATCAGGTCCGGAGCCCATTCGAATTCAGTGCCACGCCGACCTCGATTCGAACGCCGCCGCCGCTGCTCGGTGAGCACTCGGACGAAGTCCTGGCCGAATTGGGCTACGCGGACGGCGCGATCGCAGCCCTGCGATCCGCCAGCGTGATCTAGCCGAGCAGCTCTCCGCGGAGGACCTCCATCAGCACGCCAGCCGCAGGTCCGTTGCAGGATCCCGAGGACGCCTCGAGGGACCTCCCGACATCGGTCGCTGCTGGTGACCCGCGGTGGCGGGCGGTGATCCGGGGCGCCCCCGGTGGGGATCTGGAGCGCCCCCGGTGGGGATCTGGAGCGCCTGGTCCAGCCATCGACCGTCCGACGAAGCAACGCGTCCCGATGGGACCGATCCGGCGGTTCCGCCCCTCAATGGTCGACCGATGCGCCGGGCGGACGAAGAACGGAGGCTGCGGTGCGCCCTTCGGTGACGGACGGCGGCTGAACCGGGGGCATGTTCGTCGGACGGTCGATGCGCGGACCAGCCGAAGCGCACGGCGGACCAGCCGAAGCGCACGGCGGACCAGCGCGAGGTGGACAGCGGCGCGGGCGCGAGGTGGACAGCGGCGCGGGCGCGTCGAACCCTCGCACCTCAGCAACGCCCTCGTGAATCACCGCTAGACTCGCGCAACTCAGACCTCAGGAGACCACTCACATGACCGATAACCGCGAGCGCTGGGCGCTCATTCTCGGCGCCTCGTCCGGGATGGGCGAAGCAACATCCCGCGCCCTCGCCAAAGCGGGCTACAACATCTGCGGCATCCATCTCGATTTCCGGGCCGCGCTCCGGCGAATCGAAGAGGTGAAGGCGGATCTCTCCGCCGAGGGCAGAGAGGTCCTGTTCATCAACATGAACGCGGCCGACGACGAGAAGCGCGCGTCGGCTCTTGACGCGCTCGAGGCGCGATTTGCCGAAGCTCGAGGTTCCGGTCGGGAGCCGTACGTTCGCGTCGTGATGCACTCCCTGGCCTTCGGAAGCCTGGTTCCATTCATCAGCGACGATCCGAAGGACGGCGTCGATCGAAAGAAGATGGAGATGACCCAGGACGTGATGGCCAACAGCCTCGTCTATTGGGTGCAGGACCTGTACCGACGCGGGTTCCTCGGCAACGGCTCCAAGATCTACGCCATGACGTCCGAGGGTTCGAGCCGCGTGGTCCCGTCGTACGGCGTGGTGTCGTCGGCCAAGGCAGCGCTCGAGTCGCATATCCGCCAACTCGCCATGGAGCTCGCCCGCAAGGGCAGCGGCGTGACCGCGAACTCGATCCGCGCCGGAGTGACGATCACACCGGCGCTGCTGAAGATCCCCGAGTCGCAGGCGATGATCGACATCACGATGAAGCGGAACCCGACCGGCCGGATGACGACGCCGCAGGACGTCGCCAACGCGATCGTGGCGCTCAGTGGCCCCGGCACGGACTTCATCAACGGCGACATCATCAGCGTCGACGGCGGCGAGTTCGTCACCGGCTCCTGATGGCCATGCCAGATGGCTCCATCGGCCCGATCTTCGCGGGCTGGGAGCGCTACAACGAGTGCATCATCGACGGCCTGCGGGGTCGATCGGCCGGGGATCTCGCCCTGAGCGTGGGGTCCACCTACTTGCCGATCTGGGCCATCGCCGGCCACGCCGCCGCCGCCCGCGTCTACTGGCTGTGCTCGGTCTTCGGCGAGCCGGGCGCCGAGACGACACCGTTCACTGACCCGACCGGCTTCGGCTGGGAGGACGACCTGGACACGCCGCGCAGCGCCGAGGAGCTGGTGGGGGCGTTCGAGTCGTCGTGGCGGATCATCGCGTCGTGCCTCGAGCGCTGGACACCGGCGATGCTCGAGGAGACCTTCCGGCGGGAACGCCGCGGTCAGGTCCAGCTCCACACCCGACAGTCGGTCTCGTCCGCCTGCTCGCCCACGACGCCTACCACGCCGGGGAGATCGCCCTGATCCAGGGTTCCCACGGTCGGCCACAGCTCGACCTCTGGCCGCCGGCATCGACACCCGCCCCGTAGCCGGGGCGCCGTCCGCTCGGCGGCGCGGCCAACCGACCCCCAAGACCGGGCGCTTTGGCCCTGTCGTCGGCTGGCTCGGGGCGGGGATGCTCGCCTCGCCGGCGTCGGTCCGGTGCCCCGTGCCCGCCGTCGAGGAGCCGAATTCGTGAGCCGTCAGCCCGAGCCGCCCCTGACCCGCCGTGAGCGCCGTTCGCAGGAGCGGATCGAACGCCCGCCGAGGGAGCGAGCGAGCGCGGCAGCGTCCCGGTCGGCGCGTCCTGCATGGCGGTCGCCCCTGGTCCTCGCGACCGTCGCCGCCGTCATGATCGGTGGTGCCGTGGTCTTCCTCACCCAGCGACCCCTGCCCACGACGACCGGCGGAGATCTGTTTCTCCCTCCGATCACGTACAGCGCCGAGATCGTCGATGGCGAGAGCCTCGGCCGGTCGGACGCACCCGTGGTCCTGGAGGTCTACTCCGACTTCCAGTGCCCGGTGTGTGGGCGACTTGTGCGGGACCAGTTTCCGACGCTCAAGACGCAGTTCGTGGACACCGGCATCCTGCGCATCGAGGCGCGCGACATCGCCTTCCTTGGGGTGGGAGATCGCGACGAATCACTCGAGATCGCCGCCGGCGCGCGCTGTGCGGCTACCCAGAATCGGTACTGGTCGTTCCACGATCTGGTGTTCTGGAACCAGGGTGCCGAGAACCGCGGCGACCATAGCCCGGCCTATCTCGCGGCGGTAGCGAATCGCGCGGGCGTGGACCGCACCGTGTGGGATTCCCGCATGGCCGATGACGCGGTGCGGGACGCACTGCGAACCGAGACCGACACGGCGCTGCGGGCCGGGATCAATGCGACGCCGACACTCGTCCTGAACGGCGGGGCTCCGGTCCCCGGTCTTCCGGACGCAGCCGCGCTCATTGCCCAGATCCAGGCACTCGCGCCGGCTGCGGCGCCGGCTGCGACTGCCGTTCCCTGAGCATGCTCCGTCGAGAACCTGTTCGCCCGATCCTGGGAATCCACCCGGGCCTCATTCTGGCGGTCCTCGATGTCATCGGATTGGCCATCGCCGCCTACCTGTCCATCGTGGAACTCGGCGGCGGCCTGCCGGTCTGCGGTCCGCTCAAGGGCTGCGAGACCGTTGCCCAGAGTGAGTACAGCCGGATCGGCGGCATCCCCGTCGCCGTCTACGGCGTGCTGCTTTCGCTGACCCTTTTGACCCTCGCCCTGGCGTGGTGGCGAACGAACTTCCGCGGGTTGCTGCTGCTGCACTACGGCCTGTCGCTCGGCGGCGTGATCTTCGAGATCTATTTCCTGTACATCCAGGTGGTCGTCATTCGAGCGGTGTGCGTGTGGTGCGCCAGTTACGGCCTCAGCCTGATCCTGCGATTCGTTGTCGCTCTGGCCGTTTGGCTGCGTCAACCGCGGGCGGATACCGGCCCGTAGGCCGCGTACCGGGCGGCCGGACCCCGCCGGGCGGCGAACGCGAATAGCGCAAGGGTCACGCTGGTCCCGGCCGCGACGCAGCCGAGGCCGAGTCCCACCAGCGTGCTTCCCGGGTCTTCGCCGCCAGAGCCGGCCGCGGGCCCGAACCCAAGCGTCACAAGTGCTGCGCCGACGTTGATGACCACGAGTCGGACCGTCGCCCAGCGCCCCAGCAGCCGTCGCTGCGCGGCGTGGCGCACGGGATCCCCCGGCCCGATGGTCGGGAGGAGATGGGTCATTGCGCCGATGAGGATCTGGACGACACCGCCGATCACAAGCGGCCCGACGATGATCGGGAGGGACCAGCCGGCCGGGCCTGCACCGAAGATGAGGACGCGTGCGGCAGCGACCGCGAGTCCCAGACCGAACCACGCCTGCCCTGCGAAGAGCGCGCCGGAGGCAAGCCGGTGCCATCCCGCGTCGGTCGTCCAGCGGCCGCGCCCGGCGTCGAACTGGACGGCCGCGCCGTGTGCCGCGGCGCCGAGCGCTCCGGCGAGGATGGCGATGGCACCGGCTCGGGCCATGAGGTCCAGCTCCGTGATGTACCCAGCCGCGACGACGGGCGCACCCAGGGCCAGCCCGACGACGGCGAGCCGACCCGAGGCTCGTGACCGGATCCGCGCCCCGACAACCGTGGGCGCCAGGTGGAGGAGCGTTGCGAGCATGACGAGACCGGCGAACCCGATGAGGTTCAGCCAGGCGTGCGCCGGCTTCAATGCGCTCCACGCTGTGCCGACCGCGAGATCGCCGCCCACGAACAGCGTCGCGATCGTCGCCCCGACGGCCACGTTGGCGAGCGCCAGTGCATACGCCCGCTCAACGAAGGGTCGCCGCGGCCCGAGCGCACCCCGGAGCGGCCCAAACGCCGCGATGGCGACCAGTCCCAGCCCGGCAAGGAACGTCCCGCCGGCGAGTGCGGCCGGGACCGCTTGCCCGGCGGCGTGTCCATAGACGACCATCGCCGCGAACGCCCCGACCGCGACCAGCGCGATCCCACCGATCCGGACGGCCGGCCGGGCCGGCGGCGCGACAACGAGCGCGGCGGTGAAGAAGGGGAGCAAGGCGGCAATCGCCGTGGTCGCGGCCCCAGCCAGCGCGAGGTGGGCCGGGAGCCACGTCCCCAGACGGATCGCGGGCGGAAGGAGGAGCGACGCGGCCGCGAGTGCGAGGTAGCCGGCGGCCACCGCCAACCCACCGAACGCAATCCTGCGATCGCCAGATCGGGCGATCCCGACGCCCGGCTGGGCGGGCGTCTCGAGGACCGGCAGTGGGCGGCGTCCGGCCGCAGGCGGCACGACCGTGAGCGTCGCTGCGACCTCGACGGGCGCCACGACCGGGAGAGCCGGAGGGACGTCGGTGTGCGCCACGACACGGGGCGTGGCGCACGCCGCGCAGCAGTCGTCGGCCGGTTCGGACCCCGGTGGCGACGCCTCCCCGGTGAGCACCGGGAGCATTCGAAGGGGTGCCCTCCGGCCCGCGTCGGCGGAGTCAGGAGGCGGTTCGAGCGTCAGTTCAACGGGTCGCCGTCGCCGGCCGTGAGCAGGCCGAGCGCGCCGCGCCCCACGAAGGTGAACGCGTGCGTGACGACCGGGTAGAGGCCGTCCTCGCGCGCCGAGAGTTCGATGATCGCTCCCTGCGCCGGCGAGAGATCAACCGCCTGCGCTCCGTACCCCCCGACATTGTCGGCGAGCAGCTGGATCCCCTCCTTGATCACCGTGTCGAAGATCGTGCCCACGATGTGGAACGAGCTGTCGGTGTTCGGGCCCGCATCAAGCAGGAAGATCCGGACACGACCATTGGTCTT
>JBKKBB010000070.1:0-9210 GCA_046714395.1 Candidatus Limnocylindrales bacterium
CCAGCTCGTTCGGACCGTCTTCAGATTGCTCCAGGCTGGCGCCGGATCACTCGACCTTGCGGCTTGACAACATAGGAGCTTGGAAGTGGGGCCGACCCGTGTCCAGCACAGACGCTGGGGTGCTCACCCGAACGGCGATCTTCTGGCCATCGTGGCCGCGGGCGCGTAGGGTTCGTTCGCCTGCGCTCAGGCGGAAGCGCCGTGGTCAGCCCTCGTCGAGGTCGTCGTTCTCTTCGACGAATGCCTCGTCGGTCGTGTCATCGGGCGGGAGCACCCGATCGAGGTCCTCGATCTCGTCATCCTCGACGTCGTCCTCGAGGTCCTCTTCGAGCTCCTCGTCCTCGCGGACGAGTGTGCCCTTCGTGTACGGCCGCAGGTCGGTCGACTTGGCGGCCGTCGGGAAGCTGACCTTGCCATAGTTGCGCGGGTCCTGATAGACCTCCCGGATGATGATCCGGACATCGACCGCCCCGAGGGACGTGACGCCGGCGGCGTACTTGTTACCTTCCGCCATCAACTTCAGCAACCGCGCCGCGACGCGCGGCTCCACGGTCCCGATCTGGACGCCGCTGCTGGTGGCGATGAGTCGATTGCCCTCCGGGGTCAACTCGACCGCGTCGCCCGGGTTCACCTGGGCGAGCTTGCGCGGATCGGGCAGGTCGATGAGGAAGGCGAAGCCCGTCTTGCCGGTCTCTTCGACAAAGATCCTGACCGGGGCCTTGCTGCCGACCTGGGCTGGTACGGTCCGCTCGCCGGCCGCGACCAGCAGCGTCTTGAGCCGGTCGATGTTGCGCTCCGCGATCCGGTTCGTTGGATCGAGAGCCAGGGCGGCCTGGTAATGCTCGCGCGCGGCGCCGAGCTCGCCCTGCTCCCACAGGGACTTGGCCAGCCGATTCTCTGCGTCTGCCTCGGGGCCGAGCTCCAGGAGCCGTCGGTTGATGTCCGCGGCCTCAGACCAGTTGCCGGCTGCGGCCTGCGCGATCGCCTGTTCGGCGAGCTGTCGCTTCAGCCGCGTGGTGGCGATGGGGCTGGACGCATTGTCCGTGTCAGGGAAGGTCACGAGGTCTGGTCCTTTCGAACGATCGGGCCGGCGAGCGATGGCTGCCGTGGGAGCGAGCGATGAGCGGCGCGGGCCAGCGGAACGCCGGGGGCGCCATCGGTGGACAAGGTTTGTAGCATCCGGACCGTCGCCGGTCAAATGGTCGACCCCGCGACGGGATGACCGAGCCTCAGCCGCGGAGCCGGACGCTCCAGGCAACCACGACGATCCCGAGGGCGACGAGGAGGATCACTTCCCAGATCCTACGGGCGTCACGGCGACGCGAGGGCGGCGTGCTGTGGACCACGTCCCAGAGGAAGAACACGAGGGTCAGAAGCGCCGGGCCGAGCAGCCGCGGGATCTCCATCGCACGGAGACCAGCAGCGCCGATGGCGACGACGATGGCGCTCGTCAGGGCGAACCAGGCCACATCCCGGACGTTGGCCGTCCGAAGCGCGGCGGCGCGGTAGCCGAGCAGGAAGGCAATCAGGGCGTCGGCGGTCGCGAGCGTGGCGAGTTGGAGCCCGGTTGGCGCGGCAACCACCGCGCCGGGCTCGGGCAGGCCGCCCGGCACCAGGGCCGCGGCCCCCGTAAAGGCCAGAAAGCCGACGACCAGCGTGTGTCCAAGGACGGCGGTGCGATCCGCGCTTGACGGGCGCTTCTCGCTGCCCAGGAGTCGTCCCTCCATGGTGAGGACGCGGCTCAGGAGCCAGGCGCCGAGAAGCAGGGCCGGCGCGATCATGATCCCGATCGGAACGAGGCGAAGGCTGCTGAAGATCGCCAGCGCCGTGACGCCCGGCACGACCAGCGATTCCACCGGGACGCCTGTCCCCGCCGTGGTCGGCACGTTATCGCCGAAGATCTGCAGGGCGCCCAGGATGACGGCGACCAACAGAAACAGCCCCACGAGCCAGACCGCCGGGCCGTCCACCAGCCGCGCAAGTAGGGCGACGACGATCGTCGCGATCACGAGGTCGCGCGCGGCGCCGTGCATGCCCATGGCCACGATGGTACGCGACTGCCTTGGCACCGGAGCCGCCTCACTCGACGATGGCGAGCCGCTCAGCGATCGTTCCGCTGGACGTAGGCGAGGAGGTCGGCTCGTGAGCGGGTGTTGAGGACGACGCCCGCGTCGACCCAGGCTCGCCGCGCTTGATCGATGCCCCAGGCCAGGTGTTCAAATTCCTCCACACGGTGAGCGTCGGAATCGACGGACAGGAGGCAGCCCACCGCGACAGCGTGGCGGGCGCGCTCCACGGCCAGATCAAGGCGGTGGGGTGAGCCGTTCATCTCGAGCACGGTTCCGGTTCGAGCGGCCTCGCCATAGATCACATCCCAGTCCAGATCGAGATCGTCGCGTTCGCCGATCTTGCGCCCGGCCGGATGGGCGATGACGTCCACGTGGGGGTTGCGGATCGCACCGAGCACCCGTGCCGTGAGCTCACCTCGCGATTGGCGCCGGCCAACGTGGAGCGACGCGACCACAAGGTCGAAGCGGGCCAGAATCTCGTCGTCGTAGTCGAGTCGCCCGTCGGCGCGGATCTCAAGCTCACAGCCGTGGAGCAGCCGGAAACCTTCCGGAGACGTCTCGGACGGGGCGCCTCCGGCGGCCTCCTCGGCCTCGTAGCCGCGGTTCAGGGAGGCAATCACCAGGGCCTGGGCCGCGACGCGCTCGGCCGTCAGGCCCCGGGCGATCGCAAGCGACACCGAGTGGTCGGTGAGGACCTGGTAGGCATGTCCGCGGCGGCGGGCGGCCTCGGCCATGACCTCGATCGGCTGGATCCCGTCGGACCAGTCGGAGTGCGAGTGAAGATCGCCGCGAAGGTCAGCGAGCCCGATCAGGGCCGGCAGTCGACCGTCAATCGCGGCTTCGATCTCTCCGGCGTCTTCGCGCAGCTCGGGCTCGATAAAGGGAAGCTCCAGGAACGCGTACACCTCGGCCTCCGTGGCGAACGTCTTCAGCTCCGCCCCCTCGCCTTCGCGGACGTTGCCAGCTGGGTCGATCCGCTGAAATCCCTTCTCGGACAGACTCCAGCCGCGGTCACGCGCTCGTTCCCGAAGCCGGACGTTGTGCGCCTTCGAGCCGGTGAAGTGAATGAGGTAGGTTCCGCCAGCGCCGGGCGCCATCCGCATCAGGTCGACCTGTGGTCCCGTCACGAGGCGGATCGCCGCCTTCTCCGTGCCCTGATTGATCACGGCCTCCGCCGCCGGCAGCGTCGTGAAACGGTCGATCACCGCGGCGGGGCTCGCTGTTGCAACCAGGATGTCGAGGTCGCCGATCGTCTCGCGCCGGCGACGAAACGAGCCGGCCGGCACGACCTCCTGGACGCCCTCGACCTCCGCGAGGACATCCGTCACGAGGCGGACCGCGTCGCGCGCGTCGTGGAGGAGCATCCGGCGCTCGCGGCCGCCGAGCCCCGCAATGCCCTCGAGGATCAGTTGCTCGGTGCGGCCGGACAGACCACGGAGGCCGCGGAGCAGGCCGGCCTCGGCCGCCTTCCGAAGCGCGGGGAGATCGGCGATGGCGAGCGTCGTCCAGAGCTGGCGGACGGTCCGTGGCCCGAGACCGGGCACCCGCAGCAGGTCAACGAGAGTCGCCGGAAACTCCTGGAGCAGTCGCTCGTGATATCCCAGACGACCGGTGGTTGCCAGTTCCGCCACCTTGTCGGCGATGGCCTTGCCGACGCCCGGAATGCTGGGCGGATGTCCGGCCACGTAAGCCCGCGCCACGGCGACCGGCGATCGGCCGATGGCGTCGGCGGCCCGATGATAGGCGACGGTCTTGAAGACCAGCTCGCCCTTGACCTCGAGGAGGTCGCCGATCTCGTGGAAGATCCGCGCCAGCTCGCCATTGGAGGGCGGCTCGGGGGGCGCGTCCGTGGCGGCGACCGAAAGCACCGACCTGGGTTCCTCTGGCACAGGCACGATCCGATGGTAGCCGCGTCAGGCCCGCCGGGCGTGGCTCAGGTCAGGCGCGGGCACCGGTCATGCGGAGACAACGCGGTCGCGCCGGGCGCGGGTCAGACGCGCCCGTTCAGGCAGCACTCAGGCGGAGACGACGCGATCGCGCCCGTCCCGCTTGGCTCGCAGGAGAGCCCGGTCGGCCCGCTCGATGAGCCCGGGGATCGGCTCGTCCGCGCCGCGAGCATTCGCCACGCCAACGGACACGCTCACACCGGGCACGCCGTGGGCGTGCAGATCCAGGGCTCGGACGGCCTCCCGAACCCGCTCTCCCACCTCAAGAGCGACCTCGGGGCCGGGATTCCGCAGCAGGACCGCAAATTCCTCGCCGCCGACCCGCGCCGGCACGTCCTCCTCGCGGACCGCCGAAACGATGGCCCCGGCCACCGCCTTGAGGACCTCGTCGCCAACAGGATGGCCGTAGGTGTCGTTGAGGACCTTGAACTTGTCGATATCGATCATCAGCACCGCGACCGCGTCGCCCGCCCGGCGGCGCCGAGCAAGGAGGCCGCAGAACTCATCGAAATAGCGTCGGTTGGGGAGGCCGGTGAGCGGATCCGTGGACGCGTTGGCAGTTGCTTCACGGTAGCTGTAGGCGCGGGCCAGCGCCGCAGCCGCCTCGACGGCCGCTCCCTCGAGCAGGCGCCGGGCCGGGCCGTCCCAGGCCTCCCGGTCGCGGCGCGACACGACGATCGCCCCGATGACGCCATCTTCGGTTCGGAGCGGCGCCGCGAGCGTGTGGCTGAGCCCGTAGACCGCACGCACTCGCTCGGCAATCCTGGCCGCGATCAGGGCCGGGGCCCCGTCACCCACGACCTCGGCGCGCGAAGCCGGGGCGAGACCGCGGGCGCCGATCGGGTTCGGCAGGCCGAAGTCCTCGAGGAGCTCGCCGACCACTCTCCCGATCCGCGTGACAGCCTGTGCAACCCCGGGCGACGATCCTCGACGCGCGGTTGCGGCGGCGGACGCGCGGGGCGGGGGCGGCGTCGCCTGCGTGGGGGGTCGCCCGACCGCCCGGTCTGCCGACCGCTCACCGGCCTCCGACGAGTCGGCCGGCCGAGCCCCCGCGGCCACCAGCGTTTGATCGCCGTCGGTGTGGATCGGGATCGCCACGAGCGGTGAGCTCGTCCAGGCGGTGTTCAGATCCAGATCCCCGAGCGGGAGGATCGTGCTGGAGTTCGGGACGCCCGCCCGGCGGGTGACCATGGTGGCCTCCATCCGGCCGCGATCCGGGCTTCGGCGGGCAATGACGACATGGTCCGCGCCGGTTCCGTCGGCCAGATCCTCGACGATCGCCCCGACGATCGCATCGACGCTGACTGATCTCGACAGCCCGGACAGGATGCGGGCGAAGTTCTCAGCCTCGGTCCGGCCGCGACCCTCGAGCGCGCGGACCGCGTTGCGGTGGGCGATCGCCGCGACGGAGGCGACCGCGACGACCACGGCCAGGGCCACCGATAACGAGTCGCCGAGCGTGGATACGCGGATCGCCGCCAGCAGGGCGAGGATGAAGAAGGTCCCGGAGAGGAGCCACCAGGTCCGACGAACCGATCGGTCCTCGGGTGCTCGGCGGTTGCGTCGCGGGTCCGCGGCTCTCACAGGACGCAAGGATGGCGGCGCGGACCATCCCTCGTCCAGTCCCCGGTTATGGTACGAAGGTACCGCCTCCGACCAGTACCCCCGGATCGGTCAGCCGGCGAGCGCAACCACCCGAACGTCGCGAGTGGGGGCTCGGCCTTCACCGGCGATCTTCGCTTCGTACATCCGGCCGTCGGCGAGCTCCATGAGCTCGGTTGGTGTCCGGACCTCGGGGCCCACCGACGCGACGCCAATCGAGACGGAGATGGGGACCGGACCGCGGCCCTCCGCAAGGACGGGGTTTCGGGCCAGATCGTCCACGATCCGAGCCGCCACGGCGGCGGCCGCCTCTTCGTCCGCATCGGGCAGGATCACGGCGAATTCGTCGCCGCCGAAGCGGGCCGGCACGTCAGACAGTCGGAGGGTGGCTCTGACCACCTCGGCAAGGTGCACGAGGCAGCGGTCCCCGAACTGGTGCCCGAACGTGTCGTTTACAAGCTTGAAGTCGTCGAGATCCAGGAGCAGGACGCTCAGCGGCCGACGAGCTCGCCGCGCGCGGACGACCTCCTCGCCCATCCGCTCGTACAGGTAGCGGTGATTGAAGAAGCCGGTCAGTGGGTCGCGGTCGGCCAATGAGCGCGCCTCCTCATACAGGCGGGCGTTGTCCAGGGCCATGGCGGCCTCGTTGGCCATCGTCTGCACGAGCGCGAGTCGCGTCTCGTCGATCGGTACCAGCGTGCTGGAGAAGAGCTCGATCAGCCCGACCGACTGGCCTTTCGCTACGAGCGGGATCATGACCATGAGTCGGAAACCATCATCGTGCAGGATGCCAACCTCGGCGACGTCCGATGAGGGATCTTCGGCATCGACCACGAGCGTGACCTGCGTTTCCAGCACCCGGCGCGTCTCTGGGAAGTCGGCGAGGTCGTACGAGGGGTGATTGGCGACCACGCCGCGATCCGGATGTTCTCCCTGCGAAATGACCTGATTGGCTGCGACGTCCCAGGTGCTGATCACCCCGGCGTCGAAGCCGAGGCCGGTCGTCAGATGGCGCGCGATCAGCGCGCCAACCTGCTTCGGGTCCAGGGTCTGGGCAAGTTCCTGACTCATCTCGAGGAGCAGGCGCAATTCGGTGGCCATGGAGCCCGTCTGGGTCAGCAGGCGAGCCGACTCGAGGGCCGTCGCGGCCTGGTCGGCGAGGATCGTGAGCATCTGGAGATCGTCATTGTCGAACTGGTGGAGACCAAGCTTCGAGAGGGTAATCACCCCAATGACCGCCTGGTCGTGGCGCATCGGGACGACCAGCATCGATTCGGGCACCTGGTCCGTACCCTCGATCTGCATGCCTCGCGGGTCGGCGTTCGCATCGTCGATCCGCAACGGCGTGCCGTGGGCCGCAACCCAGCCGGTAAACCCCTCGCCGACCTTCGTCCGGAGCACGCTCCAGTCGATGAGTTCATAGGCGCCCACCTTGCCCTCGAACGCGATTGGGATCAGATCCTGGTTGGGTTCCACGATGTACACGCGAGCGTTGTGGTAGTGGACGATCGCCTCGACCTCCTCGACGATCGCCCTACCGACCGCTTCCACCGTGGTCGCCCGATTCATCCGGGCCGAAGCCGCCTGGACGACGGCCATCCGCGCGGCGCGGTGCTCGAGGCGATCGAACAGGTCGGCATTCCGAAGGCCGAGGGCGGCGTGTCCGCCGAGCGCGGTCATGATCTCGACGTCGTCGTCGGTCCACTGGCGCGGTGCCTTTGTCATCACGGCCAGGGTCCCGAGGATGCGCCCCGCGTGGCTCAGCGGGACGAGCAGGTCGCCGCGGACTGGCAGCAGCCCCGAGATCCGATCGGGCCACTCGCCGGGCGGCAGATCGAGGACGTCTGGGCAGACGAGCGGAGTGCCGGCGGCGAGGATCTGGTCGACCGACCGGTCGCGGGTGGAAATCGGCGGCAGTTGCTCCGCGAGTGTCTGGTCGATACCCACGGAATCGACGATCCGGAGCGCGCCGTCGTGGTCGGTTCGCAGCAGGACGAAGTCTGCCCCGGACAGCTCAGCCGCGGCTTCCACCACGATCCGGTGGAGAGTTGTTCGATCGAATGACGTGGCGAGACGTTCGGCCGCCGCCAGCAGCGCTCGGTAACAAGCCGTCGAGGGCGCGCTGGAGAACCGGTCAACCGGGCGCCGCGTACCCATTCGGGCCCCGCTACGCTCGGTCAAAGCCGTTTCCTTCCGGTCGGAAGCCTGCGTGCGCACCTTGCAACTGTGCCATTGCACGGTGCGCACGGGCACCCGCCGAAGGTACTTGTCCGGTCGGCAGAAGTACCACCCAGGCCTGCGCTGGGACCCCGAAACGCTCGGGATCCCGGGGCGTGCGGGATCCGTCGCGCCTCGAACCGGCGTCCAGGCGCGTCCAGTCGGCCACTTGTGCGGCCACGAGCACAACCTGGACGTACGAACCGGGTCCAGTCGGCCATGTGTGCCGCCGCGGGCACAACCTGAGCGGGCCACCACTGCATTGAGTCCAGAGCACCTCCGGTTGGTCGGGGCTGTGCCGATCCCGACACAGGA
Source organism: Candidatus Limnocylindrales bacterium (assembly GCA_046714395.1). Taxonomy (GTDB): domain Bacteria; phylum Chloroflexota; class Limnocylindria; order Limnocylindrales; family CSP1-4; genus UBA5189. The sequence continues at coordinate 8,150 of JBKKBB010000070.1, forward strand.
CCGACGCATCAAAGGCATGCCCGGTCGGTTTCCCCACTGCTGAGACGCCCGGCCGAACCGTGGACGGGCAAGTGCGTCGCGGTTGTGCCGTGTAGCGCACAACCGGCGGCTTCGAGCCGCGTTGAGGCGCCACGTCTTGGCCGGCCGAGCGTCATGCCTTGCCCGGCCGCGCGTCATGCCTTGCCCGACCCCGCGCGCCGGCCGCGTTGACCGGCCCCGCGCGCCGCGACTACACTCGCGCGGGTCCCCACGCGACGCTGACGAACGGGTCACGCTGCGTTCGGATCGTCCATTGTTCGTGTCGGAGGAAGCCTCCCATCGTGGAGAACGGACCCAGTCCCGCGGGCGTGCGAAACGCGCCCGACCTGACGGTCCGGTCCGCCTCCCGGGCTTGACCCGCGGCCCTCGGGGCCCGAGCCACCCGGCGGCGGTCGGACCGCCCGCGAGGTGGCCATGCTCTACCTGAGCCAATCGATCGGCCTGCCCGTGCTCGACGGGAGCGGCGAGGCGATCGGCAAGATCGCCGACCTGATCGTCGCCGTCGGCGATCGCTATCCGCCCGTTACGGGACTCGTGGTTGCGACGGATCGACGACGGTTCTTCCTGCCATGGTCATCGGTGGACAACCTGGACGCGTCTGGAGCGCGCCTCGGGACACTCACCATCGACTTCAGCAAGTTCAGCCAGCGACCCAATGAGATCCTCCTGCACGCCGATCTCATGGACAAGCAGATCGTGGACATCGATGGTCGCAAGGTCGTTCGGGTCAACGACCTGCGACTGGACGAGATCGAGGGGATCCTCCACCTCGTCGCCGTCGACGTTGGCGCGGCGGGCCTGCTTCGACGGCTCGGGATCGAACGCGGCTACAGAACGGTGGCCAGGAATCTGCGCCTGCCGGTCCCGGAGCGCTACATCGACTGGGAGGACGTGGACCCGGTCGAAACGTCGATCGCGTCGATCAAGCTGCGCGTCCCGCACGCGGGCCTGGCGGAGCTGCATCCGGCCGACCTCGCCGACATCATCGACCAGCTGGCCCCGAAGGATCGCGCCGGCGTGCT
>JBKKBB010000071.1:0-38937 GCA_046714395.1 Candidatus Limnocylindrales bacterium
CCAGCGGGGGGGGGTCGGGGGGTCGGCCCCCCCCTTTGCGGGGGGCGGCAGGTACTGGGTTCTGTCCTAGCGCTCGATGCGCCGGGTCGAGAGGCGCACGGCGCCCAGGAGGGTGATGAGCCCGGCACCGATCAGCAGTGCGGTCATCGGAAGCGAGGAGGACGTTGTCGCGACGGACGAGGCCTCCATGTCGGTCGGAGGGACGGTCGGCGCAGGCGTCAGGGCGCCGATCGCGAAGGCGGTGTAGGCCGTGCCTGCCGCGAGGGTCAGGGCAGCGGGATCGAGCGGGCAAACGCTGTTGTCGGCGTTCGCGCAGACCTTGAGGTCGTACGTGGCGGCCGGCAGCGGCAGGTAGCCCGTCGCGTTCGGGTAGGCGAGGTTGTCGACGACAGTCGTCGCGCCGTCCTGGGTAAGGACGTCCACGGCGGGCGTGTCAGCGGAGAAATGGACGGCGCGGACCTGCGCGTTGCCGGCGTCAAGGACCGCGGCGTCCTCGATCACCTGAGCCTGGATGGAAGCGAGCAGGTTTGTGGCGGCGACCGTGTACTTCTTTCCGACTGCGAAGGTCAGATCGGCATTGATGACACAGGTCGTGGTGCCAGCGGCGCAGACCTTGATGTTGTACGTGCCGGCGTCGACGGGGATGTAGTCAGAGATCGTGCCGAACGCGACGTTCGTCAACACGTTGGCGTCGTTCACCTTGACGTCGACGGCGGGGGCGTCGGGCGATGCGTGGAGGACGCGAACCCACGCCTTGCCGGCCGCAGGGGCGTCAGTGGAGTCGACCGAGACGACGGCCGTAAGGGGAGCGCGTGTAGCGGCGGCCACCGGGCCGGCGACAATCGCAATGGTCGCGGCGGCGGCGACGATCGCGCTGAGCCGTGAAAGCTTCCTGGACATCACTGGTGTTGCCTCCTTGTTGCCGCGGCCGGCTGGTTCCGACTGCGCCTGGTGAGCGAAATCGCTCGGTTGTTGTAGACAGTTTGTAGAAGGTCTGTGCAGACATTAGTCGGTCATACTCCTAGTTGTCAAGTGTTTGCAAAAGGTGATCGTCCGGGTGTAGGCTTCACAAACCATGTACACAATCAAACAAGCGGCCGCACGCAGCGGCGTCGGCGTGTCCCTGCTGCGAGCCTGGGAGCGACGCTATGGCGTGGTGGCCCCGATCCGCACCCCGGGTGGGTACCGCCTCTATGACGACGATGCGATCACGCGCCTCCGGTGCATGCGCCAGCTCGTCGATGGCGGGTGGGCGGCGTCGCAGGCGGCCGAGGCGGTCCTGGCTGGGCTGATCGAACCGCCGGTGCCGCCTCCGAGCACCGTGGCCGCCCATGCGGACGTCGAGGCATTCCTCACAGCGGTGGCGGGCTACGACACCGTCGGGATCGATTCGGTCCTCGATGCGTTCTTCTCGCGCGGCTCATTCGAGGCAGTGGTCGACGACCTCGTGCTGCCTGCGGTCGCCGCGCTCGGGCCCGCGCGGGCCTCCGGGCGCATCGACGTCGCCGCCGAGCACCTCGCGAGCGCAACGGTCCAGCGGCGCCTTGCGGCGTTGTTCGATCTCGGAGGTGCGCCCGGCGTCGGCGCGACGGTGGTTGTGGGCCTCCCGCCGAGTTGTCGGCATGAGATCGGGACCCTCGCCTTCGCAGTGGCCCTGCGACGACAGGGCGTGAACGTCCTGTATCTCGGGCCGGACGTTCCCATTGCATCGTGGGTCCACGTGGTCACCGAGCGCCCAACAGCAGCCGTGGTCATCGGGGTGGCGGTTCCGGATGACATCGATCCCGCCGATGCGGTCGCCGTCGCGATCCACGACGCCCGCCCTCGTGTGGTCATCGCGGTCGGCGGACCGGCCGCCGGCGCTGCTGTTTCGAATGTCCGAGTCCTGGCCGACCGGGTCAGCGACGCCGCGCTCGAGGTCGCAGGGCTCGTCCGCGCCCGCTGAGTTTCGCGCATGGACTCGGACCGAAGCCCCGTTGTCGTTTGGTTCCGCCGCGACCTGCGGCTTGATGACCATCCCGCCCTGAATAGCGCCGTGGCGACGGGTCGACAGATCGTCCCACTCGTGGTCATCGACGATCGCCTGGCATTGTCGCGGACGATGAGCCAGCGGCGTTGGCAACGGTTCGAAAGTGCCGTAGGGGCCCTGGATCGTGACCTGCGACGCATCGGCGGCCGCCTGATCCTGCGCCGAGGCGACCCGCGCGCCGTCATCCCTGGCGTCGTCCGGGAGGTCGGCGCTGACGAGGTGTACGCGAGTCGGGACCTCACTCCCTATGCCGTCCGGCGCGACGAGGATATCGGCTCACGATTACGTCTGCGCCTCTTCAGCGGATTGTTGGTCGTGGAACCCGAGGCGACCGGGCCCGTCAGGATCTTCACGCCGTTTCATCGTCGCTGGGTAGCCGTCGCGCAGTCGGACCCGGTGGCACCTCCAACGAGCCTCGACGTTCCCGACCGAATCCCCAGCGAGGCGGTCCCGGCCGGCCCACCGGCGGGTGGACCCGAGGCGCTGGCCAGACTGCGGGAGTTCGCAAGGCGGGCCCCTGCCAGGTATGAGATGGACCGGCACCGGCTGGACGTTGACGGAACCAGCTCCCTCTCGGTTGACTTCCACTTCGGGACGCTATCTGCCCGGCGGGCCATGTCGGAAGTGGGATCGCCCGCCTTTTCCCGGCAGCTGGCCTGGCGCGACTGGGCACACCACTTGCTGTGGTACGAACGGGCGGCGAGTTCAAACCTGACGACCGATAGCCGCGGGGAGATCGACTGGCTCGAGGACCCGGTGGGCGTCGATGCGTGGCGTGAGGGTCTGACTGGATTTCCGGCCGTGGACGCGGCCATGCGCCAGCTATCCGCGACCGGAACGATGCACAATCGGGCCCGGATGATCGTCGGCTCGTTCCTGACCAAGGACCTGCTCGTGGACTGGCGGGTGGGCGAAGCGCACTTCCTGCGGCACCTGATCGACGCCGACATCGCCAACAACCGGCTCGGCTGGCGCTGGGTGGCGGGCGTCGGCCCCGACGCAGCTCCCTTCATCCGCGTTCTCAACCCATCCCTTCAGGGCGAGCGGTTCGACCCACATGGAACCTGGACACGGCGCTGGGTTCCTGAAGTCGCGCATCTGCCGGACGCGACCATTCATCGGCCGTGGCTCGCCAAGGGCGGAGGACCGGACGGGTATCCCGCTCCCATCGTGGATCACCTTGCCGCTCGCCAGCGCGCGATCAGGGCTTTTGCCACTCGGCGACGCTCCTGACTCACGGAGCGACTCCGGTCGACCGGCCCGGTCGCTAGGATTAGGAGACTCCCCGATCCCGGCCGGCCCGGAACCCGATCATTGCTTACAGCGCAGGAGACTTCGATGCGACTCAAGGACAAGGTTTCCATCATCACGGGCGGTGGCTCCGGCATGGGCCGGGTGGCCTCGCTGATGTTCGCCGCCGAGGGCTCGAAGGTCGTCGTCGCCGAGTTCAACGACGTTGCCGGCGAGGAAACCGTCCGGCTCGTCCGCGAGGCCGGCGGCGAGGCGACCTTCGTCAAGACGAACGTGGCCGACGAGGCGAGTGCCAAGGGCATGGTCGATCACGCCGTTTCGACGTACGGGCGCGTCGACGTCCTGTACAACAATGCGGGGATCATGCCCGAGGCCGATCACTCGGTCATCGACACGTCCGTCGACGACTGGGATCGGGTCATGGCTGTCAACGTCCGGGGCGTGTTCCTGGGCTGCAAGTACGCGATCCCCGTGATGGTCGAGCAGGGCTCCGGCTCCATCATCAACATTTCCAGCTTCGTGGCGATCCTTGGCTGCTCGAATCCGCAGGATGCCTACACGGCCTCCAAGGGCGCGGTCCTTGCCCTTACGAAGTCGCTTGCCGTCCAGTTCGCCCCGAAGGGCGTGCGCACCAATGCGATCTGCCCGGGGCCGGTCGAGACGCCGCTTCTGATGGACTGGCTGGTCAAGGACGAGGACGCCAAGCGAATCCGCTTGAACCGCAACCCAACCGGACGATTCGGCAAGCCCGAAGAGATCGTCGCGATGGGCATCTACCTCGCCAGCGACGAATCCCGCTGGACGAATGGGGCGGCGATGGTCGTGGACGGCGGCATTACGGTCAACTACTTCTAGGCCGGGGCGATCGCCGGTGTCGACTGGGATCGCGATCGGGGTCGACGTCGGTGGCAGCGCGATCATGGCGGGCGCGGTCGACACGGCGACCGGCCGGCTGGTCGGATCCAGGCGCAGGGTGGCCACGCCCCCGCCGTCGACGCCGGCGGCGGTCGTGAACGTCATCGCCGGCCTCGTGGCCCGGATCGGGCGCGGGACCGGGGCTCCCGCGGCCGGCGTGGGAGTGGGCGTGCCGAGCGTGGTGATCGGGGGCGTGACGAAGTCGGCCGCCAACATCGACCAGGCCTGGATCGGGTCGACGCCGGTGGCGCGCTCGAGGCGGCGATCGGCCGGCCCGTCCTGGTCCTCAACGACGCGGACGCGGCCGGTCTCGCCGAGATGCGCTTCGGCGCGGCGCGGGTCGTCGCGGGACCGTCCTCGTCCCGACCCTCGGGACCGGGCTCGGCTCGGCGCTCTTCACCGACGGGAAGCTCGTCCCGAACACGGAGCTGGAGCACATGGAGATCCGGGGCGGCGACGCCGAGCACCGTTCCGCGGCCGTCGCCCGGGTCCGGGACAAGCTCTCCTGGGAGGCCTGGGCCGCCGACCTCGACGAGCATCTCCGCGCGATCGACCGGCTCTTCTGGCCGGACCTCATCATCCTCGGCGGTGGGGTCTCGCAGGACGCCGATCGCTTCCTCCCCTTCCTCACCGTTCGCCCGCCGGTCGTCCCGGCCGAGCTCCGCAACGACGCCGGAATCGTGGGCGCGGCGATGGCCGCGGCGGAGGCCGCCGGGTAGCTCCGCGGCTCCGACGCAGAGGAGCGCGGCGCGCCCGGACGGACGGCGGCCGGATCGCGGGCCGGCACCGGGATAATGGCGCCATGCATCCCCCACCGCCGTGACCGAGACGATCGCGTTCATCCTGCACGTCGGCGTCGCGACGTCGGCGGCCCTGCTCGGCGGCGCGATCGCCCGACGCCTGGGTCAGCCCCCGCTGGTGGGGTACCTCCTCGCGGGGATTGCGATCGGGCCGTTCACGCCGGGGTTCGTCGGCGACGTCGGGCAGATCTCCGCGCTCGCCGAGGTCGGGGTCGTCCTCCTCGTCTTCGCCCTCGGCGTCGAGTTCTCCCTCCGCGAGCTGTACGCCGTGCGAAAGGTGGCCCTCGGCGCCGCGCTCGCCCAGATCGGGATCACGGTGGGTGTCGGGAGCGCGCTCGCGGTCGTGGTCGGCCTCGAGCCGCGCGCGGCGCTCGTCGTCGGCGCCGTCCTGGCGATCTCGTCGACCCTCGTCGTCGCCAAAGCCCTCGAGGAGCGCGGGCAGCTCGACAGCATCCATGGCCGGAACGCCATCGGCTGGATGATCGTCCAGGACGTGGCGACGATCGTGTTCATCGTCGCCCTCCCGGCGCTGGCGGCGGACGAGCTGTCGGTGGCACCCATCCTCCTCGCCCTCGGCAAGGGCGCGATCTTCCTGCTGATCGCGTTCGTCGCTGGGACGCGCCTGCTGCCGGTGCTCTTCGCCGCCGTGGCCCGTCTCGGATCGCCCGAGCTGTTCCTCCTCGCGGTGGTCTCCACGGCCCTCCTGACGGCCTTCGTTTCCAGCGCGGTCTTCGGGCTGTCGCTCGCCCTCGGCGCGTTCGTCGCCGGCGTCCTCATCTCCGAATCGGATCTCGCCCACCAGGCGGCGGCCGAGGTGATCCCCTTCCGCGACCTCTTCGCGGTCCTCTTCTTCGTCGCCGTCGGCATGCTCGTCGATCCGACCACGCTGCTGTCGCAGGCCCCGCTCATCGCCCTGCTGGTCATCGTCGCCGTCGCCGGGAAGGGTTTACTCTCGGTCGGGCTGGCGCGAGCCTTCGGGCTCCCCGCCCGCTCGGCGATCCTGCTCGGCGCCGCGATCGCCCAGGTGGGCGAGTTCAGCCTGATCATCGCCGCCGATGCGAGCGAGCTCGGCCTGGTCGACGGGGCCGTCTACAACGCGATCCTCGCCACGACGATCGTCAGCATTGCCCTGGCCGCGCCGATCCGCCGGCTGGCCGATGGGTTCGCCAGCGGGCTGGAGCACCGGACCACGGCGACCTGGGCGAGCCGGTTCCTCGGGTCCCCCGTCGGAGCGCACGCCACGCCGGGGGGCGGCGGCGACGCGCCGGAGCCCGACTCGCCGAGCCAGGTCCGCCGGCGGATCGTGGTCGCCGGCGCCGGGCGGGTCGGCCGCATCGTGACCCGGGCCGTCCGGGCCCGATCCTTCTCCTGCCTGGTCATCGACCGCGATCGAGGCCGCCTCGACGACGTCGCGGCGCTCGGCGCCGACACCCTGTACGGCGACGCGGCGCGGCCCGAGATCCTGCAGCGGGCCGGCCTGGACCGGGCGGTCGTGCTCGTCATCGCCATCGGCGATCCGCTGACGGCGCATCTCGTGGCCGAGCGCGCCCGTCATCTCAGCCCGGGCCTGATGATTGCCTCGCGGGCACGGGGCACCCGCCAGGCCCGCGATCTGCGCGGCGCCGGGGTGAACCGGCTGGCGGACCCCGAGATCGAGGCCGCGATCGAGCTTGCCAGGCACGCCCTCCAGCGGATGGGCGTCTCCGGCGGCGAGCTGACGGCGATCACGACCGGTCTGCGCCGCGCGGCGTACCGCTGAGGGCCGGGCGAGGGCTGATCGCGGCGTCACCGGCGACCGGCCGGCGACCGCGATCGGTCGCGCTCCGGACCCGGGCGTATCATCGCCCCCACGTCCGACCGACCCCATCCGCGGCGCGCCACGACCACCGGCGGCGCCCATTGAACCGAGGTTCCTTCGATGGCCATCGACCACACCAGCCCCGCCGCCATCAGCGCCATGAGGATGATGATCGGCGGTCAGTCCGTCGACGCCGCCGACGGCCAGACGTTCGAGGTCGTGAATCCCGCGACTGGCGCCGTGATCGCGATCGCACCGCTGGGCGGCAAGACAGACGTCGACAGCGCCGTCGCGGCGGCTCGGAAGGCATTCGAGGACCCGAAGGGCTGGGCCACCTGGGCGGCGGGCAAACGGGGCCGCACGCTCGCGAAGTTCGCGGCGATCATCAAGGACCATAGCGAGGAGCTGGCCTGGCTGGAGACGCGCAACGTGGGCAAGCCGATCGGCTCGTCGCGCGGCGAGATCATCGGCGCGAGCCTGGTCTTCGACTACTACGCTGGCGCCGCGAACAAGGTCTTCGGCCAGACGATCCCCGTGTCCAAGCCGGGCCTGGATCTCACGCTGCGCGAGCCGATCGGGGTCGTCGGGCTCATCGTTCCGTGGAATTTCCCGCTGCTCATGGCCAGCTGGAAGCTGGGACCCGCGCTGGCGGCTGGCAACACCTGCATCCTCAAGCCGGCCAGCCTTTCCCCGATGACGGCGCTCCGGGTCGCCGAGCTGGCACTCGAGGCCGGCATTCCGGCGGGTGTCCTCAACGTCGTGACGGGTCCCGGCGGCACGGCCGGGGCCGCGATTGCGGCGCATCCGGGCATCGGCAAGGTGGCCTTCACTGGCGAGACCACGACCGGCCAGGAAATCATGCGGCTGGCCTCGAGCAACGTGAAGAAGATCAGCCTGGAGCTCGGGGGCAAGAGCCCCAACGTCATCTACGCGGACGCCAACCTCGAGCGCTTCGCCGCCGAATCGCCGTACTCGGTCTTCGACAACTGCGGGCAGGACTGCTGCGCGCGGAGCCGGATCATCGTTGAGCGCTCGGTCCACGATCAGGTCGTGGAGCTGTTCGCCGCAGCGACCCGCAAGGTCAAGGTCGGCAACCCGGAAGACGAGGCCACCGAAGTCGGCACGCTAGTCAGCTTCAAGCAGCGGGATCGCGTCCGCGACTACATCGAGATCGGCCTGGCCGAAGGCGCCAACCTCGTCGTCGGCGGCGAGGCTCCGGACGATGCGGCGCTCGCCGACGGTGCCTACCTGATGCCGGCGGTCTTCGACGGCGTCAACAACGACATGCGCATCGCCCGCGAGGAGATCTTCGGCCCCGTCGTGTCGATCATTCCGTTCGATTCGGAAGAAGAGGCCATTCGTCTGGCCAACGCGACGCCGTACGGCCTGTCCGGATCAGTCTGGAGCAGCGACATCGGCAAGGCCCTGCGAACCGCGAAAGGCATCCAGGCCGGCGTCCTGTCGATCAACTCGAACAGCAGCGTCCACACCGAGGCCCCGTTCGGCGGCTACAAGATGTCGGGGATCGGGCGCGAACTCGGCATGTCGGCGATCGAGCTGTACACCGAGACGAAGAACATCTTCATCGACATCCGCCCGTAGCCCGGTTCGGCGGCTCTCAGCGGCCGCCGGCGAATTCGGGTGCGACGATCTCCGGGTGGTGGCGCGCGAGCCAGTCGACGAGCGCCCAGTGGGTCGTCTTGAACGCCAGCTCGGACCAGGGCAACGCGTCGACCGCGAAGGTCCGGATTTCGAGCGCCTCGGGCGTCAGGGTGGGGGCGCCTCCGATGACTCGTGCTTCGAACACGAGGACCACGACAGCGGCCTCAAGCCGCGTATAGAAGCCGACGATCTCGCCAGGCTGGACGATCAATCCGGTCTCCTCGAGTGCCTCCCGAATCGCCGCTTCGTGGACGGTCTCATCCACCTCGAGGAAGCCGCCGGGCTGCGCCCACAGGCCGAGGCCGGGCTCAATCCCGCGCCGGAGCAGGATCACGCCGTCATCCACCACCGGTAGGGCCGTGACAACAAGCCGCGGGTTGACGTAGGCGATGTGGCCGCAACCGGGACAACTGCTGCGCTGTCGGTCCTCCCCGTCAACGGCCCCGAACGACAGCTCTGTGCCGCAGCGCGAGCAGTAGCGCAGTGAGGCGGCCAGCCAACCCGGTACACCACCGCCGGACCGGATATCCGTTGAGCGCGCGTCCGGCCCGCGATCATTGACGCTATCTCCCGTCATGCGGTCAATGCCAGGACTGCCGCGACGGCGAACACGAGCATCCCGATTCCCGATGCCGCGAGCCAGGCCAGCCGGAACAGCCCACGATTGCGATTGACCGGCATCCACGCCCAGGCCGATCGCCAGATCCTGAGGGACGCATCGGCGGTGGTGATGATCAGGATCGGTGCCGCGATCAGGATGCACAGCTTCACCAGCGGGCTTCCGAGCTTCGATCCGGTTTCGAGCGCCGTGATCGCCACCGCCCCGGCGATCAGGGCGATCGCGGACAGGTTGATGTAGTGGGCCTGGAGTGGGGTCGGAGCGGTCTCGGGGATTGAGCGCGGCGCGGGCGGCGCGGGCGGCGCGGGCGAGCTCGCCGGGCGCTCACGAACCGGGACCGACTGTCGTTCGAGGACCGGCATACCCGGTTCCCAGCGTGGATCGTCCATCCCAGCGAGTTTACCGGGCCGCAGGATCGGGACCGTATCCGAGCGACCCGAGCGAAAAATCGGCTTCGGCCGCTGGGCGGTCCGTCGTCGCTACTGGATCGGGCTGGCCAGATATGGCCCGACGGCGACACCCAGGGCGGGCGCGAGGGATCGGCTGAAGGTCGCTGTCAGGTGGTGGTTGTCGCGGTAGAGGATCATTCCGTCTCGCACGACCTGACAGGGCATCGCCGGACAGACCAGCGGGATCAGATCGATGATCCCGGCGCCGGAGATCGCGGCTGCCTGCGCCTCCCGGACGCCGAAGAGGTTGGTGAAGCCGGTTGTCCGCGAGATCGCGCACGACCGGACATCGGTCGGGCTGGCGGCGATGCACCCTGGGATATCGACGCTCGTCCGTGGTGTATCAACCATGATCAGAACTCGACCGGGGACGCGACTCACCGCCCGGGCGATCGCCTGTGCCTGTCGATCGACCGTTCGGTCCCCGGCGAGGAGCGGGAAGATCCCGCGGTGGCTCATCGCCACGATCGTCAGGTCCGCCGGCCGCTGGGCCAGGATCGCGAGGACCGCTTCCCGCCAGACCTCGCATTCCGTGTACTCGAGGGACGTGTTCAGGTGCTCGACCTTCATGTCGAGGAAAGGGCACGACAGCTTGACGTACGGCACCAGGCGCCAGCCTCGCTCCAGGGCCAGGGCCTCGATGGCCGGGAACCACGCCCCGGCGTGGGAGTCACCGATGAGCGCGACCGTGAAGGCGCCCTCCTTGTTGCCATAGACGCAGTCCTTTGGATGGGGCTCGTCCACCTGCGATGCACAGCGGTCGCGAAGGAGCGCCTCCGTGTCTGTGCGGGCGTCGGCAATAGATGGACGGGTGCCCACGGTCAGCGGGATGGGATCCGGCGGCAGAGCGTTGGGAATGTCGCGCCAGGTCAGCAGCGGCGCGAAGGTGGGAGTCGGCTCCGGGTCAGGACTGGGCGACGGCGTCGCGGGGCCAGCCGAGGTCCCTGGTGACGCCGTTGGAGCGACGCTCGGCGTGGGTGGCGCCGTCTCCGTGGGTGGCGGCGTCGGCGCGGGGCCGAGGACGATGTCGTTGATCTCTCGCTCGCTTCTGATCCCGAGGCCGGAACCGACCAGGACGATGACGGCGATCGACGCGATACCGGCTGGAATCGCCAGCCGCGGGCGGAGGAGGACCGAGATCCGACCGTGGTGGAACGGCTCTTCCACGAACCGCCAGCTGGCCCAGGCGGCAATGACCGCGGCCAGCGCGAGGACCGGGCGGCCCTCGGCCGGAAATGACGTGCCGACGGCGAGCGGGACCAGGATGAGGATCGGCCAGTGCCACAGGTACAGCGAGTAGCTGATCCGGCCGAGGAACCGGATCGGAGCCGTCGACAGAAGGACTGCGGGCCCGCGGGACCGTGTGCCGGACGCAATGAGTACGGCTGCGGCCAGGGCCGGCCCGAGGGCGGCAACGCCGGGGTACGGCGTCCGCTCGTTGATAAGCATCGCCGCGGCCACGAGGCCCGCGATGGCGACCCAGCCGGCGAACGCCGCCGGGAGCCGGGGAAGGCGCCCGAATGAAGTGCCGGCGACCGCGAGCAACCCGCCGAGCGCGAGCTGCCAGGCACGCGTCGGGAGCGAGTAGAACGCCCATCCGATCGAGGTGTCGGTGAGGTAGATGTTCGCCGCGAAGGACGCAGCCAGCACGGCCACCAGCAGCGCTCCCACCCAGCGCCGGCGGCCGCGCGCCGCGAACAGGAGCAGCGCCGGCCAGACCAGGTAGAACTGCTCCTCCACCGAGAGCGACCAGAAGTGCAGGAACGGGGAGGGCTGGCTGATCGCGGCGAAATAGTTGCCTTCGTCGAGCGCGAACCGGATGTTCGCAAGCGAGAGCGCGGATGCCGCGCCGTCGGCCATGACGCTCGGCCGGTCGAGGGGACCGATGAACAGGAAGGCGGCGGCGAGCGTGGCGAGGAGGACCACCGTGGCCGCCGGGAGGAGGCGTCGGATGCGCCGTGCGTAGAAGTTGCTCAGCGAGACACGGCCGGATCGCTCGTGCTCTCGGAGGAGCAGGCCCGTGATCAGAAAGCCGCTGATGACGAAGAAGACGTCGACGCCGATGAAGCCGCCGGGAATCGGGAGCCCGGCGTGGAACAGCACGACGAGTGCGACCGCGATCCCGCGCAGGCCCTCGATGTCCGGCCGGAAGCCCGGGCTGTCGCCGGGACCAACGCCGGGGCCGTCGATCGGGCCATCCGGCGGGTCGTCCAGCGGGTCGCCCGGAGCGTCTGCATCGGGATCGATGTCCGGCGGCACCGGTTCAGGCGGTGTTTCCGCATCGGGCTCGATGTCCGGCGGCACCGGTTCAGGCGGTGTTTCCGCGTATTCGGTGGTGGGATCCATGGTCCGTCGTTGCGTTCCCGCGGCGCGCCGCAGACGCTCAGGCGTCCGCGTTCGACGGATCGTCCATGACCATCCGCGTCTGATCGGCGCGATATCCAACCAGTCGCTCGGCCAGGGCCGGGTCAGACAGGGCAAGGATCTCGACAGCCAGGATCGCGGCATTCTCCGCATTGCCGATGGCCACGGTCGCCACCGGGATCCCCCGGGGCATCTGCACGATGGACAAAAGCGAATCGAGGCCGCCCAGCTCGTGCGTCGGGATCGGGACGCCGATGACCGGGAGGGTGGTCTTGGAGGCGAGCATCCCGGGCAGATGCGCGGCGCCACCCGCGCCGGCGATCAGGACCCGGATCCCCCGTCCCATTGCGGCCTCTGCGTAGGCGAACAGATAGTCCGGGCTGCGGTGCGCCGATACCACCCGCAGCTCGCAGGGCACGTCGAGCATCTCAAGCAGGGCGGTCGCTCGCTCGAGGATCGGAAAGTCGGAGCGGCTGCCACCCACAACCCCGACCAGCGGCGGCCGCTCGGCCATCAACCCACCTCCTGTGTCTCGTCTGCCCAGCGGATCCGGCCGACCGCCTCCCGAGCCGCCGCCAGGGCCGCGTCGGCACGCTCGCCGGTGGCCGTCACGTGGCCCATCTTGCGACGCTCGAACACTCGGCGCTTGTCGTACACGTGAACGTGCGTTTCCGGGACCTCGAGCGCCCGGTCAACGCCGCTGGTCCGCGCCTCGCGGTCGAGCCCCGTGCCGAGGAGATTCACGGTCGCTGCGCCCCCGACGCGAAGCTCCGTCGCGCCGAGCGGCAAGCCGCAGATCGCGCGAACGTGCTGCTCGAACTGGCTTGTTACGGCGCCCTCGATCGTCCAGTGGCCACTGTTGTGGACACGCGGGGCGAGCTCGTTCACGACGAGCGAGCCGTCCGGCATCAGAAACAGCTCGACCGTCAGCAGCCCGACCATTCCCATGCCGATGGCAAGGTCCGTACCCAGCGCCTGCGCCCGGGCGGTCACGGCATCGGCAATCCCGGCCGGCGCGGAGGATTCAACGAGGATGCCGCGATCGTGCAGGTTGCGCGCGACGGGAAAGCCGCGCGAGGTCCCGTCGACGGCCCGACCAACGATCACCGACAGTTCAGCCTCGAAGGCGACTTCCCGCTCCAGGAGAAGCGGGCGAGCGTGCGTCATCTCCGCGGCGACCATCGACTCGGCCGCCGGCAGGTCGGCGGAGTCGGCGATCCGCAGCTGGCTCCGCCCGTCGTAGCCGCCCAGCGACGCCTTCAGGCGAAGGGGCATCCCGAGTTCGGCCGCGGCTGCGTGCAGGTCCGGCACGGATCGGACTTCGCGCCAGGGCGCCACCGTGGCGCCGTTTGCCTCCAGAAACCGCCGTTCCGAAAGTCGATCCTGGGTCAACTTCAGGGCGTACGGACCTGGGCGAATCGGCACGCTGCCATCGTCGAGGGCCTGCACCAGGCCGAGCGACACGTGTTCCAGCTCGAAGGTGATCACGGAGCAACCGATCGCCAGGCGTCGGGCGGCCTCGATGTCGTCGTAGTGTCCGATCTCGACTCGATCCGCCACCGCCGCGGCGGGACACGCCGGATCGGGGTCGAGGACGGCAACTCGATAGCCCATCGAGCGCGCAGCCAGGGCCAGCATTCGCCCGAGCTGGCCACCCCCGAGGATGCCGATCATGGCCGGAGGTGGAATGGCCGGACTGCGGAACCCAAGGGCCTTGTAGACCCCGAGGATCCAGGTCGTCTTCGAGTGCGTGTAGCGGTAGCCGTCAACGTCGGACCCGCCCGTAATGGCCATCTTCAGGTCCGTGTACTGACGGACCAGCTCCGGATCCTGACGGAGGGCGTCGCGAAACGCGATGTCGCGTCGAGAATCGCCACCCGTCGGTTGGACGTGGAAGTGGATGCGAAATTCAGCGCCGTCCATCTGCACGGCTCCGACGAGCATCGGGCGCGAGGGCGGCCAGGGATCGGGCCCGGGCTGGTCCTGGAAACCAAGGTCGTGCAGCGCCGCCACGATTCCGGGGATGTGGGCGGGGTCCGTCTCAACCGAGACGTCGACGATGCCCTTGCCCGGCAGGCCCTGGACGGCGGTACTCCCGATGTGCTCGACGACGAGGTCGGGACGCACCGCCCGGACCATGGCCGAGATCCGGGTCGCGACGTCCGCCGAGCGCGGATCCCACGCGGATACGTGCGCCACGCGGCGCTCGTAGGGAAGGATCACGAGGTCGGATCGGCGGTCGGATGCGGTCACGAGTTGGAAGTGTAGGCGGTGGCGCGTGGTCGGCGATCCCGCTCAGGCCACCGATTCCAGTGCGGCGGCCGCCGAGCCACGGTAGCCTGCCGTCGATGACCAAACGGCTAGCCGTAATCCTCGATGTCGATACCGGCATCGACGACAGCCTGGCGCTCCTGTACGCGTGCGCATCTCCGGAACTCGAGATCGTGGCGGTCACGTGTCTGGCCGGTAACGTGGTCGCAGCGCAGGTCGCCGACAACACCCGGGCGGTCCTCGAGCTGGCCGGCCGCACCGACGTGGTGGTTGCGCTGGGTGCGGAGCGGCCACTCGTGAAACCGCTCGGGACGGCGGAAGAGACGCACGGCCCCGGTGGAATCGGCTACGCGAGGCTGCCCGTGCCGGTCGCGGAACTCAGTGCGCTTCACGCCGCCGACCTCATCGTCGAGATCGCCCGCCGACGCCGGGGCGAGGTGCATGTCGTCACGCTCGGGCCGCTCACGAACCTGGCGGTGGCGCTCCAGCGGGAACCACGCCTCCCGTGGCTTCTGCGCGGCTGGACATTCATGGGGGGGGCGTTTGGCGTACCGGGGAACACGACGCCGACGTCCGAGTGGAACATGTTCGTGGATCCGGATGCGGCGAAGGCGTGTCTGACCGCCTGGAGCGCGGCGGTGGCTTCGGATCCGAGGTTGCCGCTGCCGGTGGGGATGGGCCTCGATGTCACCGAGCGGGCGCGACTTCTGCCCGACGCAGTGGCGCGCCTGGCGATTCGCGCGGGTGCTGCGGTCGCGGACGCAGAAGTGCTCGCGTCGTCGACCGCCCCGATGCTCGGGGCTCGTTGGGTGGCCGCAAATCCCATGCTCCGATTCGTCGTGGACGCGCTCCGTTTCTACTTTGAATTCCACGCTCGGTACGACGGGTTCTACGGTGCCTTCATCCACGACCCATTCGTGGTTGCCGCGACCGCCGACCCATCGCTCATCTTGACGCGCCCGGTGTTCGTGGACGTCGAGGCGGGCCCGGGACTCGCGCACGCCATGTCGATCGCCGATTGGCGAGGCATCACGGGGCACCGACCAAACGTTGCCCTTGCAGTCGGCGGCGATGGCGAGACGTTCCTCGATCGCCTTGTCGAGCGGGTCGGTGATCTGGCGGCTCGGGCACGGTGAGAAGCCACCTCCTACTCCCACCGAGGCTAGGTGGCGCCGGCCCGGCGCGGATAGGGCCCGGCCACGCGGCTCACCCCTCGACGATGCTCACCTCGTGGACCTGCCCATCGACGATGCGCCAGGCGCGAATGCCTGCCGCGCCGGTGACGGCATCAGCTTCATCCGGATGAAGGGACACCAGGACGTACAGCGCGTCCGGATAGAAGGCCAGCCCGATGTCCGTGGGTGATGGCCGGGCCGGCGACGCGATATGCGAATGGACGATCGCCCAGAAGACCTCGTCCGCGTCGTCTGTCTCGATCGTGGCGCGGAGGAGGTCCTCCGAATCGATCTCGTAGCGGAACGGGGACGCGGCGCGATTCCGCATCGGCAGCCAGCGCAGGGGTCGGCCACCGTCTGCCGCCGGCCGATCCCCGACGATCAAGCCACACGCCTCGTTGGGAAGCGCGGCCCGGGAATGGTCCACGACCGCGGCCCGGATCGCACCCGGGATGGCGATTGACGGGGGACCCGGATGGCCGCTCACGTGCTCACGAAGCGAACCGTCCGGCTGGGCGGATGGCCGGACCTGGGCCGAAAACCGCGACAGGAGCGTCCACCTACCACCAGTTGACGCCGCCCTCGAGGTCCGCTTCCATGTCGTCGAGGTCGCGGGCGTAAGTGCCGACGGAGAGATACTTCCAGCCGCCGTCGGGGAGGATCCCGACGATAGTGCCGGCTTCCATCTCCCGTGCAACACGAGCCGCCGCAACCAGCACGGCCCCGGACGACGGTCCGGCGAAGATCCCTTCCGTCGCGATCAGCTCGCGGACCGCCGCGATGGCGTCGCGATTGGAGACGAGGTACTTGGCGTCGAGCAGGCCGGGATCCAGGATCTCGGGCACGAACCCCTCGTCGAGCGATCGAAGTCCCTGGACCGCCTCGCCGGGGAGCGGCTCGGCCGCAATGATCCGGACCCCCGGCTTGGCTCGCTGGAAGAACCGGGCCACGCCCATCAGCGTCCCCCCGGTGCCGAGCCCCGCGACGACCGCGTCGATCTCGGGGCAGTCCGCCAGGATCTCGGGCCCGGTGGTCTCCTCGTGAGCGCGCGGATTGGCCGGATTGCCGTACTGGTACGGCATCACGAACCGCGAATCGCGCGCCACCAGGTCCTTGGCCAAGGCGATGGCCCCATTGGACCCGAGCCTCCCGGGTGAATCGATGACCTCGGCCCCGAACAGCGCGGCCATCTGCCGTCGCTCCGCAGTGACGTTGTCCGGCATGACCAACGCAATCCGATAGCCCTTGCGCCGGGCGATCATGGCCAGCGCGATCCCGGTGTTGCCTGACGTCGGCTCGAGGATGATCGAATCCGGGCCGAGGACGCCTCGTCCTTCGAGGTCCTCGATCAGAGCCCTGGCCACCCGATCCTTGACCGATCCGCTCGGGTTCAGGAACTCGAGCTTGGCGTAGATGCGGACCGCCGGGTTCGGCGAGATCGTCGGGATCGCGACCAGCGGCGTATGCCCGATGGCATCGAGGATGCTTTCGTAGCGGCCGCCGTGCGGCGCGAGGTCCGCGTGGGCCTGTTCGTGGGCGCTGGCGTGGACATGCGCGGAGCCCCGCGCGGAGGTCGCTTCTCCACGAACCTCGCGGGCCTCAGGGCTCCCGGGCACCCGAGGCGCGCGACCGGACACGGGATCCGGCGGCCGGAGCGCCGCCACCTCAGCCGCCTGCCATCGCCGGGAGGAGTCGCACCTCGTCGCGATCCACAACCGGCGTGGCGAGCCCTTCCAGATAGCGCACGTCCTGTCCGTTGACGTAGACATTGACGAACCGGTTCAGGTCCCCTTCTGCGGTCAGCAACTGGCCACCGAGACCGGGGTGGCGCTCCAGCAGTGCATGGACCAGCTCGCCGACCGTCGAGCCTTCCAGCTCGAGCGATTTGGCGCCCGCGACCGACGGTCGCAGTACCGCGGGAATGAAGACCGTGCTCATGCTTGTGCCTCTGGAGTGGTACCGAAGGATCCACCGAAACCCGCGCCGCCCAGGACGAACGGGGCGTCGGTGGGAAACGCGGAAAGGGTGGGTGCATCGCCGCGTTCGCGTGCCGCGCGGGCTTCATCAGAGCAGACCGGGCAGGTCGGATCCCGACGCAAGGTGAGTTCTGTGAACTCGGCCTCGAGGGCGTCGAACAGGAGCAGCCGCCCGGCCAGGGTCGTCCCGATCCCGAGCAGAACCTTGAGGGCCTCATTGGCCTGGAGCATGCCCATGATCCCCGGCACGACACCCAGAACACCGGCCACGGAGCAGCCGGGTGCAAGCTCCGGCGGCGGCGGGGTCGGATAGAGGCAGCGATAGCACGGGCCCTCGTACGGAACGAACGTGGTGAGCTGCCCCTCGAATCGGAAGACCGAGGCGTGCACGACGGGGATCCCGGCGGCCACCGCCGCATCGTTCAGCAGATAGCGAGTCTCGAACGTGTCCGTTCCGTCGAGGATCACGTCGTAGCCCGCAATGATCCGCTCGACGTTGTCGCCGACGAGCATCTCTTCATGCGGGATAACGGTCACGTCCGGGTTGAGCGCCGCAATCGATCGCCGCGCGGAGTCGACCTTCTTGTCACCAACCCGATCGGTGGTGTGGAGGATCTGGCGCTGGAGGTTGCTGAGGTCGATGACATCGAAGTCGACGATCCCGATCGTCCCCACGCCGGCAGCGGCGAGATACAGCGCCGAAGGGCTGCCGAGCCCGCCGGCTCCGATCAGCAGGACCCGCGAGGCGAGCAGACGGGCCTGCCCCTCGGAGCCGACCTCGGGGATGAGGAGATGGCGGCTGTAGCGTAACTTCTGCGTATTCGAGAGGACGGCAGGAACGTTCCAGGGCAGGCCCTTGCTTTTCCAGCCGTGGAAGCCCCCGCCCATCACCTCGACGGCCGAGTAGCCCATGTCGCGCAGCGCCCGGCCGGCGAGGTAGGAGCGAACGGTGCCCGAGCAGTACAGGATGATCCTCCCGTCCCGATCCGGCGCCTCTAATTCGATCGCCTGCTCCAGATAGCTTCGCGCGATGTGGAGAGCGCCGGGAAGGTGGCCCTGATCCCACTCATCAAGCTCGCGAACATCGATGATCGCGGGTGGCGTGGCGGACGTCCGGAGGACGTCCACGTCGGCCGGGCTGATCTCCGGGATGTCGGCTCTTGCCTCACGCAGGAGGTCGGAGACGGTCTTGCTCATGCTGTCCTTCCGGTCTTCGATGACGGGTCCGGGACATAGCGGAGGTAGGGCCGCTCGGCCCGCCATCCTTCCGGGAACTTCTCGCGTGCCTGTTCATCGCTGAGCGAGGCCAGGATGATCACGTCGTCACCGTGCCGCCAGTTTGCCGGCGTGGCGACCGAGTTGATCGAGGTCAACTTGAGCGAGTCGACCACGCGGAGCAGCTCGTCGAAGTTGCGGCCCGTGCTGGCCGGGTAGGTCAGCGTCAGGCGCACCTTCTTGTGGTTGTCGATGATGAAGACCGACCGCACGGTCTGGGTCGCCTCCGCGTTCGGATGGATCATGTCGTAGGCCTCGGCGACGGCTCGGCTCTTGTCCGCGATGAGCGGGAAGTTGAGGGCCACGCCCTGGGTGGCCTCGATGTCGCGGGACCAGCCTTCGTGGTCCTCGACCCCGTCGACGCTCAGTCCGAGGACCTTGACGCCCCGGGCGTCGAATTCGCCCTTCAACTTGGCAACCGCGCCGAGCTCCGTCGTGCAGACGGGCGTGAAGTCCTTGGGGTGCGAGAACAGGATGGCCCAGTCATCACCGATCCACTCGTGGAATCGGATCTCCCCCTCGGTGGAGGTGGCGGTGAAATCGGGGGCTGTATCGCCCAGTCGAAGCGTCATGGAAGTGGTGCTCCTGGAGAAGTGAACGAGGTGGGCACGCGACGGCTCAAAGCCGGGCGGGCAGGGACGCGACCCGCGCCCTTAAGCGCGGGGACGCGACAGCCGGCAGTCAGGCCGGCTGGGTACACCTGCAGCGGCCCATCCCCGGCATGCCGCCGGTCTCGCGAGCGGTCATGCCGACCCTCGGGCTGCGGAGCGTTCTGCGGCGGGCGCCGACTCCCCGGCCGCCCCTACATCCGCCAGGGCCAGTTGCATCGTTTCCAGGCTCAGCAGCGCGCACTTCAGGCGCGCCGGCGAAATGTCGATTCCGAGCAGATCGAGGACGTCCTGCGACGTCATCGCCGCGGCGTCCGCGACAGACTTGCCCTTGAGCTCGTCGGTCAGCAGCGATGCCGAGGCCTGGCTGATCGCGCAACCGCGGCCGGTAAACCCGACCCCGGCGACCATTCCGTCGCTGAGCTGCAGCTGCAGCGTGATTCGGTCGCCGCACAGCGGATTCGCGCCCTCGTGGGACGCGTTGGCGTACTCCAGCACCCCGAAGTTATGGGGCCGCCGGTAGTGTTCCAGGATGTAGTCGCGGTACAGATCGTCCATCGAAGTTCGGAGTGTACCGCGAAGGCCCAATCCCGACCATGGGAGTCGGATATGTCAACTGGACGGATCCACGATCGTCAAGCCCGCGAACGCCGCGCGCTGGAAGCCGCGGTCGCGGGTCAGGAGACGGTCGGCGTGCTCTAGCGCATGTGCGCCGACGACGAAGTCCGTCATGAGTCGCTCGCGCGGCGCACCGGCCTGGCGGTACGCACGCCATGCGATCCCAGCATTCGTTGCTGCCGCCTGGCTCAGGACAGAGAAGGCGACGGGAAGACGTGACAGGGCCGCCTCGGTGGCCTCCAGATCCGGAAAGGCGGCGATGACTTCTGCCCAGACCACGTCACAGGCGATCAGGACGCCATCGTTCAGCATCATCCGACGCGCTTCCCGGGAAGCCGGCCCGAATCGAGGGTCTGCGCCAAGGACGTCGATCAGGACATTCGTGTCGACGGCGGTGATCACCGGTCGAGTTCATCCTGGCCCGGCCCACGGATCTCGCGGATGAACACGTCCGTCCCACCGGGGGGCAGTGGCAGGATCCCGTAGAGGTCGTCCAGTGCGTCGACCGGACCCATCTTGCGTCCGATGAGCCGACCATTCGCCTCCTCGAAGTCGAGGACCGTGCCCGGCGGCAGCCCGAGGCGATCCCGCAGCCGCTTCGGGATCGTGATCTGGCCCTTCTCGCTGACAGTCGTTTTCATACCGCGATGGTAGGAAATGCATATCGGTTCGTCAAGAGGGCGCACTCATGGCAGACGACGTTCGCCTGATCAGAGGCCTCCGGTCAGATGAACGATCGTATTGCCGCCAGGCCTCGCTCGAGTAGCCGCGGTAGATGCCCGGGTCGAGAGGCGGCGACTGGTACGCTTCGAGATGGTCGGGCACGGTCGGGCTCGCGAGACTCAGCGCCAGGTACCGTCGGAGCCGTGTGATCGACGACGCAGAGTCGGAGCTGCGATGAAGACGCTACGAACTGAGCGGATGCTCGGCGCGGTGGTTGAGGACGTCGCGTACGGCGCCGCCACGGCCGATATCGGTGAGGTCGACGCGTATCTCGTGCGGCCGAAAGACGGTGATTCGCGGGGGTCGCGCTCGTGCGCCGCGATTCTCTTCTGGCACTGGCTGGATGGAGAGGCGCCTGACGGCAACCGCACGGAATTCCGTGACGAGGCCGCCGCCATGGCGAGCCTGGGCGTGGTGTCGCTTCTCCCCCAGGGCCGGTTCCCGTGGACGATCGACCCGAGCGGCGCCGCCGCGGACACGGCCCAGATTCAGCTGGAAGTTGCGCGTCTGGCCGCCGGACTGGACGCGTTGGTGGCGCTCCCGGAAGTGGACCCGGGCCGCATTGCCGTCGTGGGGCACGACTTCGGCGGCATGTACGCGATCCTCGCGACAGCCGCCGACCCGCGCGTTCGGAGCCTCGTCGTCACCGCCGCCACGCCGCGCTGGAGCGACTGGTTCCTGCCGTTCTGGCAGATCGATGAGGATCGCCTCGACTACCTGCGTGCCACGCGTTCGTTCGATCCCATCGAGCAGATGGCAGCCATCTCCCCCCGGCCGGTCCTCCTGCAGTTCGGGCAGCGAGACTTCTACGTCGCGCCGATGTCGGCGTTCGGCCTGCGGCGCGCCGCGGGTGGTGACGCCGTGGAACTGAAGATGTACGACGCGGAGCACGACATGCGGCATCCGGACGCACGCTCGGATCGCCTGGCCTTCCTGTCGCGCACGCTCGAGCTCGAGCCTCCGCCCTCCCTGTGCGGCGCGCCCCGCGACTGGTCGACAGATCGACCAAGCGACAAACGGAGCGCCGATTCAGCCACCGTCCGACGTCGAATGGCGTATCGATCGACCGAACAGCGGCGGAAGCGGCGGAAGCGGCGATTCGGGCCGCTGCCGGCTCGCTGCATCGTCGGATGGTCGATTTCTGGACCAGGCGCACGACCAGGCGGCCGGCCCGGAGCGCTCTAGACCCCGAAGACTCGCTTGACCTCGGCGATGCCGCCGATGAGGGCGTCGATGTCGGCGCGGGTCGTGTAGACGTTGAAGCTGGCGCGGGCCGTGGCCGGCAGGTCCAGACGCTCGTGGAGCGGCATCGTGCAGTGGTGGCCGGCACGGACCGCGACCCCCGTTCGGTCGAGCACCTGCGCCACGTCATGGGGGTGAACGCCCGGGATGTTGAACGGGATCACGCCGCCGCGAATGCCCGGGTCCATCGGGCCGTAGAGCGCGAGGTCAGGGTGGGCGGCCGCCAGGGCCGGCAGCGCGTACTCCAGCAGCTCGCGCTCGTGCTCCCGGACTCGGCCCATGCCCAGGGTTCCGAGATAGTCCGCCGCCGCGCCGAGGCCGATCTCGGCCGCGATGTCCGGCGTACCGGCCTCGAACTTCCAGGGAATCTCGTTGAATTCGGAGCGTCGGAGGTGGACCTCGCGGATCATTTCGCCTCCGGACAGGAACGGGGGCATCGCCTCGAGCAGCTCGCGGCGTCCCCACAGGGCACCTGATCCTGTTGGCGCCAGCATCTTGTGGCCCGAGAACACGTAGAAATCGGCGTCGATCGCATGGACGTCCACGGAAACGTGCGGCACGGCCTGGGCGCCATCGATGAGGACAAGCGCGCCGGCCTCATGGGCCATCCGGGTCATCTCGGCGACCGGATTGATCGTCCCGAGCGTGTTGCTGACGTGGGTGAACGCGACAAGCTTCGGCTTGAGTCGGAGCAGGACGTCGAAGACGTCGAGCCGGAGCACACCGTCGTCGGTGATCGGAATGAACTCCAGATCTGCGTCCTTCTCCTGGACCAGGAGCTGCCACGGGACGAGGTTCGCGTGGTGTTCCATCTCGGTCAGGACGATGACGTCGCCGCGACTGATGTTCTTGCGACCCCACGAGTAGGCGACGAGGTTGATCGCCTCCGTGGCGTTTCGGGTGAAGACGATCTCGTGCCGATCCGGGGCGTTGATGAACCTGGCGACGCTCATGCGAGCCGCCTCGTAGGCCGCAGTGGACCGCTCCCCGATCTCATAGATCCCGCGGTGGACGTTGGCGTTGTACTCGCGGTAGTACGTGTCCATCGCGTCGATGACGACCTGCGGCTTCTGGCTCGTGGACGCGGAATCGAGGTAAACGAGCGGCTTCCCGTTCGAAGTCATCGTCGCGAGGATCGGAAAGTCGGCCCGAATCAGCTCGGGCACGAGGCGACCGTCGCGAATCCTTGGGTCGGTCGCGCCTTCGGAGACCGGCTCTCTCGTCAGCGTCATGCGGATCGACCGATCAGTGGGCGAGGACGGCCGGCTCATCGAGCCGGAGAGCGTCATCGGAAACGTCGACTTCGAGGCCCGCCTCCCGGAGGATCGGGCCATAGCCCTCGTCCTCGAGGCGGAGGGCCAGGTCCCGGCCGCCGGACTTGACGATGCGCCCCTGGGCCAGGACGTGAACCACGTCCGGTTTGATGTGATTGAGCAGCCGCTGATAGTGGGTGATGAGGAGGATGCCGAGGTCCGGGTTGAGCATCGCATTGACGCCTTCCGCGACGATTCGCAGGGCGTCGATGTCCAGCCCGGAGTCGGTCTCATCGAGGATCGCCAGCTGCGGCTCGAGCATCGCCATCTGGAGCATCTCGAGGCGCTTCTTCTCGCCGCCCGAGAAGCCATCGTTGACATAGCGGGAGACGAACGCCTCATCCATCTTCAGTAGAGCCAGCTTCTCGCGCATCTTGCGGCGGAACTCCAGCATGGACACGCCGCCCTTGATCGCATCGGTGGGATCGATGTCGGGGTTCTTGTCGATCCCCTGGAGCTTGGCGTTGAGCGCGCTTCGAATGAAGCTCGCCACGGACAGACCGGGTACGGCCGTCGGGTACTGAAAGGCGAGGAACATCCCGAGCCGGCTGCGCTTGTCCGGGGACAGCTTGAGGATGTCCCGTCCCATCCAGGTGACTTCGCCGCCGGTGACGATGTAGGCCGGGTGACCCATCAGCGCGTAGGCCAGGGTCGTCTTGCCGGAGCCATTCGGGCCCATGAGCGCGTGGACTTCGCCCGGCCCAACTTCGAGATCGATGCCCTGCAGAATCTCGCGATCCGGAGCGGCCATCGGCGCGACCCGAAGGCCGCGAATACTCAACGTTCGATCGGCGCTTTCGGTAGTCACGAGCGGGTCACGGCTCCTTGCAGGGTCCTGGTGCTTGACGGCGTCCCAAGCCCGACCGGCGGCAGGCGGAGGGGCACCAGGTCGGCCAGGGTCATGCTCTCGAGTGCCCCCACGATGGCGTCCCGAACGCGGACCCAGAGGATGTTGACGGTACAGTTCGATGTCCGGTCGCAGATGGTGGCGTGCTCCGGATCATCCGAAGCGCAGATCATCGGTGCGATCGGGCCTTCGAGGGCGCGGAGGACTTCACTCATCCGGATTTCCGAGGGAGCCCGGCCCAGTTCGTAGCCCCCGTGGGCGCCGCGGGTCGAGACCACCAGGCCGGCATCGCGAAGGCCCATCGCGAGCTGCTCGAGGTAGGCCCGGGGGAGGTCCTCCTCGGCCGCGATCTCGGCCAGGCTGGCCGGACCCGTCCCGTAGTGCCGGCCGAGCTGGACCATGAGTCGCACGCCGTACTCGCCCTTCGTGCTGAAGGAAACGGCGCCGGAGCCATGGAAGGCGGGTCGAGTGCTCAGGTGAGGTGTCCTTGGGCTGGGACGGTGTCTGCGGGCGGTTCCACCGCACAGTTATATCCGACCTGAAAGGTCGGGATTAGTCTAGGCGGCGCCCGGCCGAAGCGTCAATTGCCTCCCGATCGCACGGGCGGCAAGCGGTGCCCAATGGGCGCTAGGCCGTTCCTGCGGCGCGCGCGCGGCGGATCTGATCGGCGTGCTCGTGAACGTGTCCCGCATAGATCTCGAGCCAGAAGTCCACGGAGTACGCCCCGTGTTCGCTGTGCGTTCCGGTCTTCGCCCAGTCCTCGGGGGTCATGGCGGACATCAGATCCAGACTCGAGGCCCGAACGGCAGCCACGACGGCGAGCGAGCTCTCGATCGGGCGCTCGTAATGCAACCGCTTTGCGAACGTCGGCTCGTTGTAACCCTGAATCACGGGAACGTCATCGGCGACGAGTCTGCGCAGGCGGGTGAAGGACATGGCCTCGCCGTCAGCCAGGTGGTGGGCAATCTGTCGCGCTGTCCACTCCCCGCCTTCTTGCGGGCGATCGAGTTCCTCCTCGGTGATGTCGACCAGGGAGTCGGCGAGGTCTGCCATCCCGGTCCGGTACTGCGCGATCCAATCGGCGCGATTCACGCTGTTCTCCTTCGTGTTGATGGTCCGGCGCCCGGTCGGCGTCTTTCTAGACCTTTGCCAGCTCCGCGCCGAGACGCCGGAGCCCCAGCGGCCCAAGCGCGAGCGACTCTGCGTGCCAGGCCTTGCGATCGAAGGCTCGACCCGTGGCGGCAGCGGCCGACCGGGCCGCCTCACGACCCGCGAGCCACGTTCGCTCCCCGAGCTTGTAGGCGGTCGCCTGGGATGGCCACGACAGGTAGCGCAGCACTTCGCTCTCGGCTTTGTCGCGGTCCATGCCGCCGGCACGAACGATGAAATCAATGGCGCGCTCGTATGTCCAGGTTTCCCCTGCGCCCGGCCAGCCCATGGGGATCGTTCGACCCGTATGCAGTCCGATGTCCACGACCACGCGCGCGGCCCGGAAGGCATGGGCGCACAGGAACCCGAGGCGTGTTTCCGGGGTGCGGAACCAGCCGAGCTCGTCCATCAAGCGTTCGGAATAGAGGGCCCAGCCCTCACCGTGGGCGGACATGAACCCGAGCTTGTGCGCCCTCGTCAGTGGTACGAGGCGGATCGTCGCGCCTTGCAGGTGATGCCCGGGGACAGCCTCGTGGTAGATGGTGCTGACCTCGTCCCAGGTCGGGAATCGCTTGCGGCCGACGGTCGGAAACCAGGTCCTTCCGGGCCGGGACAGGTCTTCAGATGGCGGTGTGTAGTAGGCCGCCGCGGCGCTGCCCTCCGGAGGAATCCATACCTCGCAGCGGCTGATGGAGGCCGGGATGTCGAATTCGCGCCCGCTGAGACCGTCGATCGCTTCGTCGGTGACGTATTGCAGCCAGGAGCGGTAGGCGTCGACGCCATGAATCGATCGATTGGGATCGTTGATCAGCAGCTCGCGGACCGCCTCGAACCCGGCGCCGGGCAGGATTCGCTCGCACTCCGCGTCCTTCTGGGCTTCCAGCCGAGCAAGTTCCTCCCAGCCCCAGGCGTAGGCTTCATCGACGTCGAGGTCGGTGCCGAGCAGGTACTCCGCCCAGACGCGATAGCGCTCGTCGCCTGAGGCGTCGGATTCGGTGGCGCGAGCTGCATACGTGTCGCGTAGCCACGACGCGAGGCCGCTGTAGGCGGCGGCGGCCTGGCTGGCCGCTGCCTGCAAACGGACGCGCAGGCCGTCGTCGACGCCCTCGGCCCCGGCAGCCAATGTTCCGAACCAGCCGCCGTCCGTGCCGTTGCCGGCCCAGGTCGCACATTGATCCGCGACCACGAGTGCCTGCCGACGCGCGGCCGGACGTCCATGGGCCAGGCCGGCCTCGAGCGACGCTCGGTACCCGGCCATCGATCCAGGCACGGCTGCGAGTCGCGCCGCGATCAACTCCCAGGCCTCGGGCGTTGACTTGTCCATGAGATCGAACACGGAGCGCGTGCTCGCGGGCGCGCCGACGATGTTGCTGATCATTCGTTCGCGCTCGCCGGCTTCGAGAACCCCGAGTTCCCCGCTCATCCAATCGCCCAGGAACCCCTGCCCGAGGCGCTCGGGCTCGTCGACCGGCGTGCTGGCCTCCAGATCGCGAATCGTTCTCCGCAACAGGTCTCCCAGTGCCGAGTTGCCGTCGGGCGAGTAGTCGGTCAGGCGCGTTCCATCGGTGGCGACGCCCCAGCGCTCTCCGCGCACGGGATCGAGGGCCGCGACCTCGTCGATGTACCGGCTCGAGATCTCGCTGACGGTCGCCATGGGTCCTCCGCGCACTGGCACGAGCCTCCAGCGACTCGCGCATTCGTTCGGGGCGAAGCCTACGTCACAACGGCAGCGCGCCGTGGCAGTCGGTCGCCGCGCGACCCGTCGCCGCGTGACCGGTCCCCACGCGACCCGTCGCCGCGCGACCGGTGCCGGGGTCATATCAGCGTCTTGATGGGTTACGAACGGACGGAAATCGGTACTCTCAACAAGTGCATGACGGAGGCAGGCTCGATGGAGCGTAAGGCCCGGGCGCTCCCGGACCAGGCACAGGTCGTCGTCATCGGCGGCGGGATCGTGGGTTGCAGCGTCGCCTATCACCTTACGAAGCGCGGCTGGCGCGACGTCGTCCTGCTGGAGCGCAAGCAGCTCACCTCGGGCACGACGTGGCACGCGGCCGGCCTCGTCACCCAGCTCCGTGCCACCTACAACATGAGCATGCTGGCCAAGTACAGTTCGGAGCTGTTTCCCGAGCTCGAGCGGGTGACGGGTCAGGGCACGGGTTTCCGCAGGACCGGGTCCATCCTGCTCGCCACCACCCGGGAGCGCTGGACCGAGGTCCAGCGCCAGATCTCGATGGCCCGGATCTGTGGCTTCGAGGTGCACCCCATCAACGGCCGGGAGGCGGGCGCGATGTGGCCGCTGCTCGACCCGTCGGAGGTCGTCGGAGCGGCATTCCTGCCCGGCGACGGAGTGGCCAATCCCACCGACGTGACCCAGGCGCTGGCCGCGGCAGCCAGGCTGGGCGGGGCGCAGATCATGGAGCACACCGCCGCGACGGGAGTCCTGCGACGCGATGGCCGAGTCACGGGCGTATCGACCGAGCGGGGCGACATTGCCGCCGAGGTCGTCGTCAACTGCACCGGCATGTGGGCCCGCGAACTCGGCCTCAGGTCCGCGGTAACGATCCCGCTCCACGCAGCCGAGCACTTCTACCTGGTGACGGAGCCCGTCGCTGGTCTGGCGCACGACCTGCCGGTGCTGCGTTCTCCCGATGACACCGCCTATTTCCGCGAGGACGCCGGCAAACTGATGGTCGGCTTCTTCGAGCCCGGCGCCAAGCCGTGGGCGACCCACGGGATCCCGGAGGACGCATCCTTCGTGCGGCTGCCGGAGGACTGGGACCACATTGCTCCGTACATGGAGAAGGCTGCCCGGCGCGTCCCGCTCCTCCGCAACGTCGGCATTCAACTCTTCTTCAACGGCCCGGAGAGCTTCACGCCGGATGATCGGTACATCCTCGGCGAGGCACCCGGCCTGGATGGGTACTTCGTTGCGGCCGGCTTCAACTCGGTCGGTTTCCAGTCCGGCGGCGGTGCCGGACGCGTTGTTGCGGACTGGATCGTCGAGGGCCATCCACCGATGGACCTCTGGGAGGTCGACATCCGGCGTTTCATGCCGTTCCAGGGGAACCGGCGCTACCTGCACGATCGGACGACCGAAACACTCGGGCTCCTCTATGACATGCACTGGCCGTTCCGCCAGGTCGAGACCGCGCGGGGCGTTCGGCGGACGCCGTTCCACGATCGCGTCGCTTCGCGCGGGGCGTGCTTCGGCGAGCTCGCCGGGTGGGAGCGGGCGAACTGGTATGCGCCCCCGGGCGTGGAGCCGCGCTACGAGTACAGCTACGGCCGGCAGAACTGGTTCCCGCACTCGGCCGAGGAGCACCGGGCCGTGCGCGAGGGCGTCGGCATCTTCGATCAGACCTCGTTCGGCAAGATCCTGGTCCAGGGCCGCGACGCGGAGGCCGCGCTCAACCACCTGTGCACCGCGAACGTCGCCGTCGAGCCCGGCCGGATCGTGTACACGCAGTGGCTGAACGAGCGGGGAGGGATCGAATCGGACGTCACGGTCACGCGTCTCGACGGGCACTCGTTCCTCGTGGTCACCTCGGGGACATCCATTGTTCGCGATCTCGACTGGCTTCGCCGTCGGGTCCCAGCCGATTCCCACGTGACCACCGTCGACGTGACGAACGCCTTCGCGGTGCTCAGCATCATGGGCCCGCGTTCGCGCGAGTTCCTCGCCACGCTCACCGACGCCGACCTCTCGAACGCGGCCTTTCTATTCGCGACGTCGCGCGAAATCGACCTCGGCTACGCCCTTGTCCGGGCGTCGCGCATCACCTACGTCGGCGAGCTCGGCTGGGAGCTGTACATCCCGACCGATGTCGCGACCCACGTGTACGACACGATCGTCGCGGCGGGCGACGGATTCGGACTCCGCCATGCCGGCTACCACGCCCTCAACTCGCTCCGGATCGAGAAGGCGTACCGGCACTGGGGCCATGACATGACCGACGAGGACAGCCTGCTCGAGGCCGGACTCGGGTTCACCGCGGCGTGGGACAAGCCCGGAGGATTCCTCGGGCGTGAGGCCCTGCTGCGTCAGCGTGAGGCGGGGCTGACGCGGCGTCTCGCGGCATTCACGCTGGACGATCCGGATCCGCTGCTCTTTCATAACGAACCGATCTGGCGGGACGATGCGCTCGTGGGCCGGATCAGCTCGGCGATGTTCGGGCACACCGTCGGACGATCGGTCGGGCTCGGCTACATCCGGCGGGACGATGGGCCGGTCACGGCCGAATGGCTCGCGGCGGGTCGCTACGAAATCGAAATCGCCAACGAGCGATTCGCGGCCGGTGCGTCGTTCCGGGCCCCGTACGACCCGTCAGGCGAGCGCGTCCGCGCCTGATCTCAGTCGCCCGGGTCGGGCACCAGGACTCCGTCGGCGATCGCCCAGCCGAGCCTCACGCGATCTCCTGGCTGCCACAGCGGGTCGCCGCCTCCCAACTGCTGGCGCACGGTGGCAGCCTGCCCGTCCCGCAGTGTCAACTCGTATTTGCGAATCGATCCGAGATAGAGAACGTCCCGGACGGTCGCCTCGATCGCGTTCGTTCCGCTATCCAGCGCTGTGCCGTCCGCGGCGCCGTCGATCTGTAAACGCTCCGGCCTGATCACGAGCGCGGCTGCGCCGTCCGCGGCGAGCCTCGCCCTGCTGGTAGCCCCGACCGCAACCTGCCAGCGCTCGTCGCCCCGCACCAACCAGCCGTGGTCGCCGGAGCGCTCGAACCGTCCGCGCAGAATGTTTGATTCACCGATGAAGTCGGCCACGAAGAGTGACACGGGTCGTTCGTAGAGGTCCTCGCCGCTGCCGAGCTGCTCGATTCGGCCCTGCCGGAAGATGGCGATCCGGTCGCTCATGACGAGCGCCTCTTCCTGGTCGTGGGTCACATACACAACGGTCGCGCCGAGCTGGCGACTGATGTGCATGACCTCGAGTTGGAGTGCCTCGCGGAGCTTCTTGTCGAGAGCCCCGAGGGGCTCGTCCATCAGCAGGAGGCGCGGCCTGAAGACGACCGCCCGGGCAAAGGCGATCCGCTGCTGCTGCCCGCCCGATAGTTCGCGGGGGTACCGACTGCCCAGGCCCTCGAGCTTTACGAGGCTCAGGGCCTCGGCCACCCGACGCTTGATCTCGGGGCGTCGCTCCCGGCGCATCTCGAGGGGAAAGGCGACGTTCTGGGCAGCCGTCATGTGCGGGAAAAGAGCGTAGTTCTGGAAGATCATGCCGACGTCGCGCCGATACGGCGGAACATGGCTCATGTCGACACCGTCGATCTCGATCGTGCCGCCCGACTGACCGGTGAATCCGGCGATCATCCGGAGGGTCGTGGTCTTGCCGGAACCCGATGGTCCGAGGAGCGTAATGAACTCGCCCGGGCGGACCGCAAGGTCCACCCCGTCGACGGCCATCACGTCTCCGAAGGCCTTCGTCAGACCACGCAGGACCAGCGCCGGCCGCTCAGGGGTTTCCGTCGCTGGGCCGGCAGCCATCGCCGAATCGGGCATAGCGCTCATCGTGCTGGTGCCTGGCGACGGACGACCAGGGCGAGGAGCAGGATCGTGGTGGTTACCGCGAGAAGGGTTGTGGACACGGCCGCCACGGTCGGATCCACCACCTGCCGAACCTGCTCCCACATTTCGACCGGCAGAGTCCGGAACCGGGCGGTTGTCAGGAAGATCGAGACCACCACCTCGTCCCAGGACGTGATGAAGGCGAAGAGTGCACCGGCCAAGACGCCCGGCAGGATCAACGGCAAGGTGATGCGCATGAACGTCCTGACGGGTCCCGCCCCGAGGCTCATCGCGGCATGTTCAAGGTTGCGATCAATCGTCCGCAGGCTCGTCGCGACGTTGATCACGACGAACGGCGTAGCCAGCGCCGTATGGGCGATGACGAGGCCGACGATCGAGCCGGTGATCTTCCAGCTCACGAACAGCGAGAACATGCCGATCGCGATGATGATCACCGGGACGATGAGGGGCGAGAGGATCAGCGCGTTGACCGCGCCCCTGCCCGGAAAGCGCCCCCGAACGGTCCCTAGCGCGGCGAGCGTGCCGAGCACGGTGGCCAGGGCCGCGGTCAGCGCGGCCACCCTGGCGCTGTTGATGAATCCATTCGACCACTGCGGGTCGGTGAGCATCTTTTCGTACCAGCGGGTCGAGAATCCTTCGGGCGGAAACGTCAGGGCGTTGGACGCCGTGATGCTCATCGGCACGACCACCAGCGTCGGGGCCATCAGGAAGAAGACCGTGATGGCACCCAGGGCCACGAGGAGCAGGCGGCGCGGCTGGCGCCACGAGTCGGTCACGATTCAGGATTCCTCGAGGCTGCCGTAGATGTCGCGCAGGCGGACGAACCGTGACGCGATGAACAGCACGGCGAGGGTCAGGCCCAGGAGGATGACCGCCATCGTGCTCGCGATGCCCCAGTCAAGCCGTTGCTGGACGGCGCTCGCGATGAACTGGCTGATCATCGTGTCCTTTGGCGAGCCGAGCAGGGCCGGTGTGATGTAGAACCCCAGGGCGAGGACGAACACGAGCAGGGCGCCCGCGAGGACGCCGGGCATTGACAGCGGCAGGAACACGCGCCGGAAGGACGCGAAGGGCGGCGCGCCGAGATTGGCCGCGGCCTTGGTGTACTCCGGATCGATCCGCCGCATCACGGCGTAGATCGGGAGGACCATGAACGGCAGCAGGATCTGACTCATCCCAAGCATGACGCCGAGCGTGGTCCTGATCAGCGGGAGCGGCTCCTCCACGACCCCAGCGTCGAGGAGGAACGTGTTGATGATCCCCGTGTCACGCAGGATCACCTGCCAGGCGTAGGTTCGGACGAGCAGGCTGGACCAGAACGGCAGGAGCACCACGATGAGCAGCAGCCCGGCCAGGCGAGGCCGGACGATGTTCATCAGGTAGGCATAGGGATAGCCCAGCGCCAGGCACACGATCGTGGACATGACTGCAACCCAGAACGTATTGCCCAGCACCCTGACGTTTGCCGCCGAGGCAAAGAAGCGGCCGTAGTTCGCGAGGACGTCGCCGGTCGGTTTGGGAAAGTCGGTGACGCTGCGCAGGCTTACGACGATCAGCGGAACCAGGAAGAAGGCGACGAGGAAGGCGATCGGGGGGACGGCCAGCAGCGTCCTGCGTTTGACGATCGGGCGGTTGCGAGGGGTACGGCCCGACCTCATGGCAGTCAGACGGAGCAAGTGCACCGGTCCCGAGCGTCAGGCGACGGCTTGGGTTCGGGTCACCTGGTCTTCCACTCCTGGTAGGTATCCTCGAGCAACTGGGCGTTGTCCACGACCCAGGCGTCATCGAAGTAGGCGGTCGTCTCGTTGATGTTCGAGACGCTGAGGTCGGCGACCGTGGACGGGTCTGCCGTGGCGAGTATGTTGGTTGGCCCATACGGGATGTATTTGGACGGGGCTGCGTTGTTCTCCTTGCAGGTGGCCCAGGCGATGAAATCCATCGCCAGATCCTTGTTCGGGGTGCCCTTCGGCACGACGAAGTAATCGGCCGTCACGATCTGGTCATTCCACTGGATCTCGACCGGCTTGTTGTCAACGTGCTTCGCGCTGTAGCCACGGCCGTTCCAGATCAGGGTCATGACGACTTCGCCCTTGCCGATGAGGTCCTGCGATTCGGCGCCGGAGCCCCAGAAGACGATGTCCGACTTGATCGTGTCGAGCTTGGCGACGGCCCGTGGGAGGTCAAGCGGGTAGAGATCCGCCGGGGCAACTCCGTCGGCCAGCAAGGCGACTTCAAAGATGCCGCCCGCTGAGTAGTCCCACATGCCGCGCTTGCCGGGAAACTTGCCGGTGTCGAAGTAGTCGGCCCAGCCCTGGGGTACCTGGCCACCCAGCTTCTCGGTGTTGTAGGCGAGGGCCACACCGTAGGTGATGTCGGCCACGCGGTAGGTGCCGGCGAAGCCGGGAAGGATCTCGTCCTTGTTGATCTTGGTGTAGTCCAGCGGCTCGAGCAAGGCGGCGTTGGCGTCGAGACCGAAGTCGTTGCCGACGTCGACGATGTCCCAGGAGACCTGGCCGGATTCGACCTGGGCCTTGATGGTCGCGTTCGAGGAGTCCTCGCTCTCCAGGAACGTGACCCCCGTGAGCGCCGCGTACGGCTCCAGCCAGCCTTGGCGCTGAGCCTTCTGGTAGGCGCCGCCGTAGGAGACGAAGGTCAGCGTGGTTCCTGAGGGAACTTTCGCAGGGTCCGTGCAGAGATTGGCGACCGGCGCCGGCGCCGGCGCCTCGGTCGCGGGAGCCACGGACGCCGGCGGTTCGGAGGTCGGCGCCGAACTGGCCCCCCCGCCGCAGGCTGCAACCAGAAAGACGCCCGCGGCGACCACTGGAGAGAGGCGTCGCCAAGATGTCATTGACCGATCCTCCTCGACGTCCGCGGACCTCGGCCGGACGGGTTGCTCCGCCACGCTCAAGCCGCCGGAACGGAGCCCATCATAGTGGGCCGGAGGTCCCGGTCATAGGCCGATTTTGATCGAAACAGCAGGGCGGTCTCAAGGATCCCTAGGCCGCCCACGAGCTCGGCCCCGAAGGTCGCGAAGGACCTCGCGAGCTGCGTTGTGACCCGGGACGCCGTAGACGCCGCCTCCGGGATGGGTGCCCGAGCCGCACAGGTAGAGGCCCCGGATCGGGGTCCGGTAGTCGCCATAGCCGGGGATCGGCCGCAGGAAGAACAGCTGATCGATCGACAGCTCGCCGTGAAAGATGTGCCCCTGCGGAAGGCCGTAGATCTCTTCGAGATCAGGCGGCATCAGGATCTGCCGTTCGATGATCGCCTCGCGGATGCCCGGCGCGAACTCCGCGATCGTATCGACCACGCGGTCCGCGAAAGCCTCCCGTTCGTCTTCCCAGGTCGCACCGGCCAGCGCGTAGGGGGCGTGCCCGCCGAAGACGTTCAGGATGTGCCTGCCTTTGGGTGCCAGGGTCGGGTCGGCCAGGGTCGGGACCACGGGCGAGAGGAATGGCCGCGTAGAGGGCCGGCCGTACTTGGCGTCGTCGTAGGCCCGTTCGAGGTACTCGATCGTCGGCCCGATGTGCACGTAGGTCGGGTACGGGACGCCCATCGCCTCCCGGTCGAAGGCGGCGTACTCGGGCAGGTGGTCGAGCGCGAAGTTGATCTTGAATGAAGTGCTGAACGTCTTGTAGGAGTCGATCTCCGTGACGATCCTGTCATCGAGGTGCTCCGCCCCCACCAGCCGCAAGTAGGTCGACCGCGGGTCGGCGTTCGAAAGGACGACCTGCGCTGAGTAGGTGTCGCCGTTGAGCACCTCCACGCCAACCGCGCGACCGTCGCGGACCGTGACCCGGGCGATCTCGGCGTCGGTCTGGATCGTGGCTCCGAGCGATCGGGCGCTTGCGGCCAGAGCCTGCGTCAGGCCGCCCATGCCACCCCGGACGAAGCCCCAGCCACCGGCTCCCTTGTGCTCGCCCATCAGGTGGTGGAGGAGGACATAGGCGCTGCCCGGCGTCATGGGTCCCTTGAAATTCCCGATCGAGCCGTAGTACGCGAGGGTCGCCTTGAGCTGGTCGGATTCAAACCAATGCTCGAGGAATTCGACGATGGACCCCGTCATCAGGTCGAAGAACCGGAACGCGCCACGGCCCATCCGGCGGAGCTTCCAGCCGAGCTCCAGCATGTCCTTGGCGCTGCGCAGACCGAGCGACGCCGGGGGTGTTTTCCAGATGAGTTCGCGGACGAAGGCCGCCGCCTCGTGTAGGAATCGGTTGTACTCGGGGTAGCGCTCGGCGTCCTTGCGGGAGAACTTCGCGATCTCGTCGCATGTTCTGCGCTCGTCATCCCAGAGGACCATGGAGCGGCCGTCCTCGAAGGGGACGAACAGGTTGTCGGTCGGGATCAGCTCGAAGCCGAACTCCCGGAGCCGGAGGTCATCGATGATCCGGCCCTGAAACATGCTGTTGACGTAGGACGTTGTGGACACGTGGAATCCGGGCCAGACCTCCTCGGTCACGCAGGCGCCGCCCACGATGCCACGCCGCTCGAGAACGAGCGTGTTCACGCCCGCCCTGGCCAGGTATGCGGCGGCCACCAAACCGTTGTGGCCCGCTCCGATCACGATCGCATCGTACGAGCGCGCTTCAGTCACGCCAGCCACCGCCTTTGAATATCCGGGGAGCGCGGACCGCGAACCGAACTGTGGTCTGCCGCAACGAACCCTGTCAAGACGAGTGGATGAGAAGGGAGCGGCCTCCTGAGTGTCTGCAAGGTCTAGCCGCGGCCGATCTGGGCCAGATGCTCCTCGTCGTGTTCGAGCGCAATGCGGAGCAGTGCCGCCACGTCCAGGACCCCGAACGTGGCATGTCGGCCCTGGCGCGCCCAGTCGGCGGCGGAGAGCGCATCGAGTCGGGCGACCGTTTGCACTCGCCGTTCCGTGAACGCGGCAAGTGCGCCGAAGAAGGTGTCGTCGTCCGGTCCCACCCAGAGGCCGGGCTCGGTCCATGGCCAATGCGGGAAGGTCTCGGTCCCCAGAGCGTCAATGCGAGCGTGCCAGACCTCCTCCTCGACGGCTGCGAGATGCAGAACGACCTCGCGAGCGGACCAATCACCGGGCTCGGGTCCGTCTTCGGGCGAGATGGAAGGGCGTGCGGCGGCGGCTGAGGCAGTCCGCGCCGGCACGGCCGCAAGCGCGTCGCGGATAACCTGCTGCTCGGGCGTCATGTCGCGCCCAGCACTCTGAGGTACTCGTGGCGCCACGTTTCGGTCGATTCGACCTGGTTGAACGTGTAGACGTGGAGGTCGATGACGTTGGCAGCCGGATCGGCGATCACCGGCGCCAGCTTCTCCAGCAGGCCGGTCGGGCGGTAGATGCCGCCGGCCGTCAGCAGCTCGCCGACGAAGCGGGCGTTCTTGGACAGGAATCGGCCCGTGTCCTTGACGCCGATCCGCGCGCTGATGGACAGCAACTTCGGGATCTCGGCGACGCCCGGGATGCCGATCTTCACGGGCAGCGTGATCCCCTCGGCGCGTCGCGCGGCGATGAACGCGCGGATTGCAACGGCATCGAAGCACAGCTGCGTCGTCATGTAGGACGCGAAGGCTGCCTTGTCGCGGAGCGCCTGGAACAGCGCGGGCTGCGGAATCACGGCGTGACCCTGCGGGTAGCACGGGACGCCGATGTCCCTCGGCCCGTTGCCGAGATCCGCTATGGCTCGCAGCAACGACAACCCGTCGAGGAAGTCCCCCGGATCCTCCGCATCGCCGCCCACGACAAACGCCCGGTGGATCCCGGCGTCGGCCAGGCGAGCGAGCAGCTCGCCCAGGTGGGCGCGGTCGCGGACCATGCGGGCCGACAGGTGCGGGATCGCGCGGAACCCCTGCGCCTCGAGGGCGATGCTCAGATCGATGGTGGCCTCGATGCCTTTGGCCGGCGAGGCGGTCACGGACACCGTGGCAGCCGGCGGCAGGAACGCCGCCTGGTCGTGCACGTTCTTCAACGGAATGAGCTCGAAGGTGGGGGCCTCGAGGATGGCGGCGAGGTCGCCGCGCGCCGCCGTGCTGAGCCCGGAACCGGGGCGGCTCCGACCCCCGAGACGCCGCAGGAACGCCACGC
Source organism: Candidatus Limnocylindrales bacterium (assembly GCA_046714395.1). Lineage (GTDB taxonomy): Bacteria > Chloroflexota > Limnocylindria > Limnocylindrales > CSP1-4 > UBA5189. The sequence continues at coordinate 36,678 of JBKKBB010000071.1, forward strand.
TCAGACCTCTGAATCCGGGAACGAGGCCTTGCGCTTGTTGATGAACTCCTGGAGCGCCTCGTCGACGCCGGGGTCGATCGGCGGAGCCTCGTACTCGTTGAGCATCCGCTTCCAGATCTTGTTGGCCCGCTGCGCGGCATCGAGGCCACCGTCCTCGAGCCACTGCTCGTACGAGTTGTTGTCGGCGATCTCGGATCGATAGAACGCGGTCTCGAAGTTGGCCAGCGTGTGGCTGTTGCCGAGGAAGTGGAGGCCCGGGCCGTTTTCCCTGATCGCGTCCAAGGCCTGCCCGTTTTCCGACAGGTCCACGCCGTTGACGAAGACCGCGGCCATGCCGCACTGATCGGCATCGAGGATGAACTTCTCGTAGCCGATTGCGAGTCCGCCCTCGAGCCAGCCGGCGGCATGAAGGACAAAGTTGACGCCGGCCAGGATCGTGGGCTGGAACGTGGCCGCGGATTCGTAGGCTGCCTGCGCATCGGCGATCTTCGAGGCGCACAGGTTGCCCCCCGACCGGAACGGGACCCCGAGTCGCCGGGCCAGCGCGGCCATCGTGTACAGCACGAGCGCCGGCTCGGGCGTCCCGAAGGTTGGGGCGCCGGATTGCATCGAGATCGAGCTGGCGAAGGAACCCAGCACCACCGGTGCCCCTGGTCGCGTGAGCTGCACGAACGTCATGCCGGCCAGCGCCTCGGCCAGCGTTTGCGCCGCGGTGCCTGCCACCGTGACCGGGGACATCGCTCCCGCCAGGATGAACGGGGTGATCAGCGTCGCCTGGTTGTTGCTCGCGTACACGCGGGCGGCGCCGAGCATCGTCGAATCCCAGACGAGCGGGGAATTCGCGTTGATCAGGCTAAGCACGACGGTGTTACGTCGGACGAAGTCCTCGCCGAAGGCGATCTTGGCCAGCTCGACGGTGTCCTCGGCCCGCGACGGGTGGGTGACCGAGCCCATGAACGGCTTGTCCGAGTACTTGATGTTCGATTAGACCATGTCGAGGTGACGCTTGTTCACCGGCACGTCGACCGGCTCGCAGACCGTGCCGCCGGAATGATGGAGGTTCGGGCTCATGTAGGTGAGCTTCACGAAATTCCGGAAGTCCTCGATCGTCCCGTAGCGGCGCCCGGTGTCGAGGTCGCGCACGAACGGCGAGCCGTAGTTCGGGGCGAGGACCGTGTACGGATCACCGATCTGCACGCTCCGCTCATGGTTTCGGGCGTGCTGGGTGAAGGTGCGCGGGGCAGACGCCTGGACGATCTTCCGGCACATGCCGCGTGGGAACCGGACGAGTTCCCCGGTCACGTCGGCGCCGGCTTCGCGGAGCAGGCGGAGCGCATCCGGATCTCCCCGGAACTCGATCCCGACTTCCTCGAGAATCGTGTCGGCGTTGTGCTCCAGGAGCGCCAGGCCCTCCTCGGTCAGCACCTCGAACGGCTTCAGGGCGCGGGTCAGGAACGGCGCCGATTCCACGTGGGCGGCGAGTCTCGCCGCCATCCGCCCGGCGCGGCCCCCGGTTCGATGGCGCGGACCTTCATGCATCAGCGTTCCTCTCGGTCGTCGGATGGTGTTGACCCCCACCTACGAACACCATTCGTGGTAGGCGCGCGATTGCCATCGCCGGGACGGCCCGCGGCGAGGCCCGGATGTCGGACATCGCCCCGGCTGAGCGTGGGACGGGACGACGTGCGGTTCCCGGGACCCGCGGCGGGCCGCTGAATCCTGCCCCTCCGCACATACCACGAGCCCGGTTCGTAGGTGGTAGCGGATCCGGACTGCGGCCCGGTTACCACGAATGCCGCTCGTATCTGGGGATGGCTGCGGCCACAGGCACGGATTCCGCTCCTCATGGCTCGCGCTCGGCGGTCGGGGCCGGCTCCCGACCCCTGCGGTTCGGGGCGGTCGAGCGGCCCCGGCTGCTCGAGGTCGTCCCAGGTGCGTCGCCGCGGCGGGCGGGCAGCTCGACGACGGTGGCCAGGTTGGGCATCGGCGCGATTCGATGCGGAAGCGCCATGGCGTCCACGAAATGCTCCTGGAACCGCGGCTGAACGGCCGTCTCGATCTTCTCGACCGTTCGAACAACCGACTCGATCTCACGGCGAGCCTCACCCGAGAGCAGGGCAATGAGCGCCCCGGTCCCAGCCGCGTTGCCGGCCGGTCCGACGCAGTCCAGCGGCGCGTCCGGCACGAGCCCGAGAACCAGCGCGTGGAGCGGATCGATCTGGCTCCCAAACGCGCCGGCCAGCTCCACGCGATCCACCGT
>JBKKBB010000072.1:0-57852 GCA_046714395.1 Candidatus Limnocylindrales bacterium
GCTCCACGGAATGACGTCGATCTTCTCGCCCGACAGCTCGGCCACCACGGCCTGCACCCGGGCGCCGCGCTGGCCGACGGTCGCCCCGACCGGGTCGAGCCCCTCCTGGCGTGAACCGACGGCAACCTTGCTTCTACTGCCGGCTTCGCGGGCGATCGCTCGAATCTCGACCGTGCCGCTGTGGATCTCGGGAACCTCGAGCTCGAACAGGCGCTTCAGGAACCCCTTGTGGGTCCGGGTCACGAACAGGGCCGGACCCTTGGGCAGACGGCGCACTTCCAGCACGAAGGCCTTGACGTTCTGGCCGATGCGGTAATGCTCGAGCGGTGACTGTTCGGTGGTCGCGAGAATCGCCTCGACGCCCTTGCCGACATCGAGAATGATCGCCCGGGGTTCGACGCGATTCACGGTGCCGGTGACGAGCTCACCCTCCCGACTCGCGAACTGGTCGTAGACGACGTCACGCTCGGCTTCGCGGAGGCGCTGCAGGACGACCTGCTTCGCGGTTTGGGCACCAATCCGGCCGAAGACATCCCCATCCAGCTGCTCGGTCTCGACAAGCTCGCCGATCTGGGCATCAGGCTTGACCTTGTGGGCCTCCTCCAGGGTGAACTCGGTCAGCTCATCCTGAACGTCCGAAACCGCGGTTCGGGCCCGGTAAACCCGGATCTTCCCGCTATCCGCATCGATCTGGACGTAGATGTCTTCTTCGTTCGCGATCCGTCGGTAGGCGGACTGGATCGCCTCCTCGACCGTTCGGATCAGCTGCTCGCGGGGAACCTGCTTCTCCGCGTTGAGCTGAAGGAGGGCACCGATGAAATCTCGACTCATGGTCGCATCGCCCTCCTTAACTGCTGTCTTAAGTGTCGCTGCCGAAAAAAATACGTGGGGGTCACCCACGTCCTTCGGAGGCGGCCATTCGATTCCGGCCGGGAGTATACACCGGGGCCTCTGGACCGTCGAATGACGGTCAGCCCGAAACGACCTCGGCTCGGGCCGGATAGCGTCGCTCGACGTACTCCTCGAGCAGGCCGATGAACTCGTCGACGAGCCCGTCACCGCGAAGGGTCCGGTTCAGTTTTCCGTCCATGAAGACCGGTGCGACCGGCTCCTCGAACGTGCCGGGCAGGCTGATCCCGATGTCGGCGTGCTTGGACTCTCCAGGCCCGTTCACGACGCAGCCCATGACCGCGACAGTCATCTCTTCCACGCCGGGTCGGGTGACCTGCCACGCCGGCATCCGGTCGCGGATGTGGCCCGAGATGCGCTCGGCCATCTCCTGGAAGAACGTCGACGTGGTTCGACCGCAGCCTGGACAGGCGCTCACCTGCGGGAGGAACGCGCGGAGGCCCATCGACTGGAGGATTTGCTGGGCCACCCGGACCTCCTCCTCACGCTCCCCGCCGGGAGCCGGCGTGAGCGACACCCTGATCGTGTCCCCGATTCCCTCCTCGAGCAGGATCGCGATCCCCGCCGTCGACGCGATGACACCCTTGGTCCCGAGGCCGGCCTCGGTCAGGCCGAGGTGGAGGGGGTAGTCGGAGCGCCGAGCCAGGATCCGATAGACGTCGAGGAGATCGCGGACACCGGAGACCTTCGCCGACACGATGATCCGGTCGTGGCGGAGTCCCGTCGCCTCGGCCAGTTCGGCGGAGCGCATGGCGGACTCGATCATCGCCTCGATCATCACCGCGCGGGCGTCGCGCGGCGCGGGCTGGCGGGCGTTGGCGTCCATCAGCTCGGTCAGGAGCCCCTGATCGAGCGAGCCCCAGTTGACCCCGATCCGGATCGGTTTGTCGTGCTCGATCGCGACCCGGATGATGGTCTGAAAGTGCTCGTCATGGCGCTTCGCGCCGACGTTGCCTGGATTGATCCGGTACTTCGCCAGGCCGGCGGCGGCGGCCGGGTGGTCAACCAGGAGCTTGTGCCCGTTGTAGTGGAAATCGCCCACGATTGGCACGGCCACCCCGAGGTCGGCCAGCTTCCGGAGCATGTCTGGCACCGCGGCGGCGGCTTCGTCCGTGTTCACGGTCACCCGGACGAGCTGGCTGCCGGCGTGCGCCAGCCGGGCAACCTGGATGGCCGTGGCATCCGGATCGGCCGTGTCCGTGTTCGTCATCGACTGGACCACCACGGGGTGGGCGCTGCCCACCAGGACGCCGCCGACGTCGACCGAGATCGTCGACCGGCGACGAGGCCGAAGCTCGTCTGGCGAGCTCATTCCCCGGCAAGCCCGCGGACGATGTCGTAGCCGGTGACCCACACGAGGAACGCGAGCAGCATCGCAAAGCCGAGCACGTAGGACAGTCGTTCCGCACGCAGCGACAGCCGCGCTCCGGCGACCCGCTTGATGAGTAGCATCAGGATCCGCCCGCCATCGAGCGGTGGGAACGGCAGGATGTTGACGACGGCGAGATTGGCCGACAGGATCCCGGCCAGGTACAGCGTGACCACCGGCCCAAGCGTCCAGAAGACATCGCCGATCTGCGTTGCGATGCCGACCGGCCCGGACGCGGGCGGCGGTTCAGTGGGCCTGGTGATGATTGCCGTCGCGAGCTGGCCGACGCCATCGATGATCAGGCCCATTGCCGAGGCCGTCCGCTCCAGGCCGAGGCCGAGCGCCACGTCGAATGCATACTGGATGCGGTCCGGGGTCGCCCGCGGCTCCAGGGGAAACTCAACGATCTTGCCGATCCCCAGGGCGCCCTTGCCGGCCTCCACCGCGTCCTGCGTTCGCAGCGTCGCGGTGAGATCCGTCACGTCATCGCCCCGGCGGACCGTTAGGATCACGGTCCGGCCGGCGCTGTCGTGAAGCTCTCCGAGGATCGAGCCGGGCCCGAATGCGCCAAACGCCCGGCCCCCGACTCGCTCGATCACGTCACCGACGCGGACGCCCGCGGCTTCGGCCGGCGAGCCCGGTTCGACATACGGTACGTAGACACCGATGGCGGGATCCCCGGTCAGGGCGATGCCGGTAAAGATCGCCCCGGCCAGGAGCACGTTCATGACGACGCCGGCCACGAGGATGACCAGCTTCTTGGGCAGTCCCTGCGCAGAAAACGAGCGCGGGTCGTCGGCATCGCCGCCGTCCTCGCCTTCGAGCTTCACGAAGCCGCCGATCGGCAGCCAGTTCAGCGTGTAGACCGTTCCCCCGACATCCCGGAGCACTTTCGCGCGCGGTGGGAAGCCCACCCCGAATTCGAGGACCCGGACGCGGAACAGCTTGGCGACCACAAAGTGCCCCAACTCGTGGACCACGACGAGCACGCCGAGGATGCCGAAGAACAGAACGATCGTGACCAGCGAGCGGCCGATGTCGATCACGCAACCGCCCCGGTCGCATAGCGCTGCCGGATCTCGAGATCGAGCTCGATCAGCGCCTCGACATCCGGCCCGGCGGCGCCCGCTCGCCCGTAGCGGCCGGTGGCCGCCTCGAGCAGCCGCGGGATCCCCGGAAAGTCGAGCGTTCCAGCCAGGAATCTAAACACCGCCACATCGTCCGCGGCGATCAGGGCCGCCGTCGCCCAGGGTCCGTCCAGGCCGGCCGCGCGAGCGACCCGGAGCGCGGGAAAGCGCTCGAGGTCCGGCGCCGAAAAGTCGAGGCGCGCGATGGCCACGAGATCGGGGGCGACCGCCGGAGACGCCTGTCGATCCGGGTACGTCAGCGCGTATTGAATGGGAAGGCGCATGTCGGGAGTCCCCAGCTGGGCCTTGAGGGCACCGTCCACGAACTGGACGGCGGAATGCACCACCGACTGGGGGTGGATGACGACCTCAATTGCGTCGTAACCGACATCGTACAGCCAGTGCGCCTCGACAACCTCCAGGCCCTTGTTCGCCAGGGTCGCGCTGTCGATGGTGATCTTGGGGCCCATGGACCAGGTCGGATGGCGGAGTGCCTGTTCGGGCGTGACCAATGCCAACTCGGCGGCCGCCATGTCCCGGAAGGGGCCACCGGAAGCCGTCAGGATCAGGCGCTCGATCGCGCCCGGCGGCTCCCCGACCAGACATTGCCAGATGGCTGAGTGCTCGGAATCTATCGGCCGGATCCAGCCGAGCACGCTCGCCAGCGGGTCGGCGGGACGCTCCGTGGCGACCCCCGCCGCCAGCGCCCGGGCCAGCGGCATGACGAGGTGGCCGCCGGCGACGAGTGTCTCCTTGTTCGCGGTCGCAACCGGGGTTCCCGCGTTGAGGGCCGCCAGGACCGCTCGCAGGCTGACCATGCCGCCGGTCGCGACGACCAGGAGGTCGAGATCCGGAAGCGCGGCAAGCGCGGTCAGCGCGTCCGAACCCACCTCCACGTGGACGCCGGCGGGCAGATCCCCGAGATCACCCAGGTCGGCGCCTTCGGCCACGATCGCCCGGCCGGGACGGATGGCCCGGATCTGTTCCCCGAGCAGGCTGGTGTTCCGACCCGCGGCGAGGCCGATGATCTCGAACTGCCCGTCGCGCGCGAGCACGTCCAGGGTCTGCCTGCCAATCGATCCGGTGGATCCGAGCACGGCGACCCGCCGGCGACGTCCTGGATCAGCCATCACGTGCGCACGGGTTCAGCGAAACGCGACGAGCACGTACAGGACAACCGCCGGTGCCGCGAACAAGAAGGAGTCCAATCGATCCAGGACGCCCCCGTGACCGGGGATCAGGTGGCCCGAATCCTTGACCCCGGCGGCCCGCTTGAGCATTGATTCGACCAGGTCGCCGGCCTGGGCGGCCACGGCGATAACCGGTCCGAGCAGGAGTCCGCTGGTCCACGCGTACCCGAGCGCGACCACGAATAGCGTTGCCAGGACGGACACGGTGATCGTGCCGCCGATCATGCCCTCGACCGTCTTGGACGGCGAGATATGGCGCATGAACGGCCGCCGTCCAAACCTGCGGCCGACGAAGTAGGCACCGGTATCGAACGACCACACCCCCACGACGAGGAGTAGCAGCCAGGCCCGTTCAGGACTAAGAAACCCGAGCGGTGCTCCCGCCGGCAAATCTGGAGCCAGGTCGGCCAGCCGCGGAATGAACCCGAGCATCCCCACGTAGATGGCCCCGAACGTCGTCGTCGCGAAACCAGCGAGGCCGTCGCGCGGATCGATCCTCGTCAACGCCGCAGCTCCGGTCAGGACGATCCCGATGCTGGCGAGCAGAAGGCCCGACCCTCCGGGCAGCGAGGGGATCGCATCGCCGATCGCAATCACCACGGCCAGGACAACACCGAGTGCGGGGAACGCCGCGTGACCGGCCGCCTCGAGGAGCCGGAACACCTCTCGTGCCCCGACGGCCGCAGCGACGGCAACCAGGACAAGGAGCCACGGTCCGCCCAGCCAGAGCAACAGGAGGATGGGCGGAACGAGGAGCGTTGCGCTCCGGACGCGGTCGGTCAGCATGGCCGCACTAGCGACCAAAGCGACGTTGGCGGGAGGCGTACTCGTCGAGTGCTGCGTCGAGTGCTTCGGCGCCGAAGTCGGGCCACAGCGTTGCCGTGGTCACGAGCTCGGCATAGGCGGACTGCCAGATCAGAAAATTGGACAGGCGCTCCTCGCCACCGGTCCGGATGACCAGATCCGGGTCGGGCGTTCCGGCGGTGTAGAGGGCGTCGGCGATGGTCGTCTCGTCGATCGCGGCCGCGGGCAGGCCGGACGCGACGATCGTCCGGATCGCATCCACGAGCTCGGTCCGTCCGGCGTAGTTGAACGCGATCGTCAGGAGCATCTCGGTGCCGTCGGCGGTTGCCGCCAGGGCGTCGTCAATCGAGGCCCGCGTTTCGGGCGGCAGCTCGTGCATCCGGCCGATCATCCGGACCCTTACGCCCTGCGCTCGGAGCTCCTCGGTCTCGTTGCGAATCGCGGCCTCGAGCAGCCCGAACAGCGCGGCCACCTCGTGGTCGGCCCGAGCCCAGTTCTCGCGGCTGAAGGCGTACAGGGTCAGGGCACGTATCCCGCGACGACGAGCGTGCCGCAGAACACCCCGAATGGCCTCCACGCCGGCCGGGTGCCCCTCCAGCTCGTCGAGCCCCCGCTCTCGGGCCCAGCGCCGGTTGCCATCCATGATGATTGCCACGTGATGGGGCCGGTCCAACTCGACCGTCGCGTCTGGCTGCCGGACTGGGCCGGGCTCGTCTGTCCGTGAGTCCGTCTCGTGGGCCGATGGAGGGGCGTCGGTCGGCCGGACGAGTGGTGCGCGCGCCACTAGACCTCCAGGACTTCCTGTTCCTTCGTGGCTCCGACGCGGTCGACGTCGCTGATGTGGCGATCCGTGGTCCGCTGGATGGATTCGAGGACCCGATGCGCATCATCCTGACCGATCTCGCCGTCGCGCTCGAGCTTCTTGAGCTGGTCGGCGGCGTCGCGGCGCAGATTGCGGATCTCGACCCGCGCCTCCTCCATCCGCCGATGAACCACCTTGACCAGGTCCCGCCGGCGTTCCTCGGTGAGTTGCGGGATGTTCAACCGAACCACGGTGCCGTCGACGTTGGGCATGAGCCCGAGGTCGCTCTTGGTGATGGCCTTCTCGATCGCCCCGAGCACGCTCCGGTCCCACGGCTGGATCACGATCTGATGGGGTTCGGGAACGCTGATCCCGGCGAGCTGGTTGAGCGGGGTCTGGGTCCCGTAGAAGTCCACGTGGATGCGCTCCACGAGGCTGGTCGAAGCGCGGCCGGTCCGGATCCCCTGAAAGTCACGCTCCATCGCCTCGACGGCACGCGCCATCCGCTGATCCGCACCCGCGACGATCTCGCTGCTCATCCCAGGACGCCTCCAGACGTCGGGGCCGCGATCAGCGTCCCCACCGGCTCGCCGAGCGCGACCCGGACGATGTTGTCGGGCTGATTGAGGTCGAAGACGACGATTGGAAGGTCATTCTCCATGCACAGCGCAACCGCTGCAGCGTCCATGACTTTGAGCTGGTCCCGAAGAAGGTCGGCGTAGACCAGCCGGTCATAGCGTCGCGCGGTCGGGACCTTGAGCGGGTCCTGGTCGTACACGCCATCCACCTTGGTGGCCTTCAGGAGCACCTCGGCGCCGATCTCGACGGCACGCAGAGCGGCGGCCGTGTCGGTGGTGAAGTAGGGATTGCCGGTCCCCGCGACGAAGATGGTCACCCTGCCCTTCTCGAGGTGACGGACGGCGCGGCGTCGAATATACGGCTCGGCGATCTCGTTCATCGCGATCGCGCTCATGACCCGTGTCGGCAGACCTGCCCGTTCGACTGCATCCTGGAGCGCCAGGCCGTTCATGACCGTGGCCAGCATGCCGATGTAATCGCCGGTCGCGCGGTCCATACCCGCGGCGGCCGCGGCCATGCCCCGGAAGATGTTGCCGCCACCGACGACGATCCCGACCTCGACACCGGTCGCGTGGACCCGTGCGACCTGGCTCGCGATGAACGCGCAGACGGCCGGGTCGACCCCGTAGTGGCGATCGCCGAGGAGTGCCTCGCCGGACAGCTTGAGCAGAATTCGGCGGTAGGGAGTCTGCGGTCGTGCGGACCCGGCCGTCACAGTTCCTCCCCGAGCGCATAGCGGACGAACCGCCGCACCCGGATGTTCTCCCCGATCGTGGCGATCTTCTCGGTCACGAGCTCACGCACGGAGCGGTCTTCGTCACGGAAGGGCTGCTCGAGCAGGCAGACCTCGCGGGCCCACTTCTTGAGCTGACCGTCCACGATCTTCTCGCGGATGTCCGCCGGCTTGGTCGCGGCCGCGGGATCGGCGGCGAGCTCTGCTTTCTTGCGCTCCAGCTCGGCGGCCGGAATTCCGTCCATGTCGACATAGAGCGGAGCGAGCCCGGCAACTTGCACCGCCAGATCTCGAACGAGCTTCTGGAACTCGTCCGTGCGAGCCACGAAGTCCGTCTCGCAGTTGACCTCGATCAGCACGCCGACGCGACCGCCCGTGTGGATGTAGCTCGACACGAGGCCCTCGCGAGCGTCGCGGCCGGCCTTCTTCGCCGCGGCTGCGAGGCCACGGTCGCGCAGCATGGCGATGGCCTTCTCCACGTCGCCGCCGGTCTCCTCCAGGACGCGCTTGCAATCCATGAAGCCTGCTCCGGTACGTTCGCGAAGTTCCTTCACCGCCTCGGCGCTGATTGTGGCCATGCTCGTTCGTTACTCCTGATTCAGGCGACGGGGCCTCCCCCGTCGCGGTGGACGTGGACTTGCCTGGATCAGCCGATGGTCGCGGCAGCTTCCCGTTCGGCGGCCTCGCGGGCCAGCTCGGCGGCAATCTCCTCGGGCGTGGCCGTGGCCTCTTCGACGGCGGGCACCACCGGCAAGCCGGGCAGGAGGTCATCGTCGTCATCCGGAGCGAAGCTCAGAGCCGCGCCGCCGGCTAGGGCTGCAACCAGGGCATCGCTGGCGCCGACATCGTCGTACTCGGGTTCGACGGTCATCGGCTCGGGCTCGGGTTCGATCGTCGCACGTGACGCGCGCTCCTGGGCGCCCTCGATGGCCGCGTCGGCGACGAGTGAGCAGAGTAGCCGGATGGCGCGAATCGCATCGTCATTGGCAGGAATGATGAAGTCGATCTCGTCCGGATCCACATTCGTGTCGCCGGTCCCGACGACCGGCAGCTCCAGCTTGTTCGCCTCGGTGATGGCGATCCGCTCGCGATGCGGGTCGACGATGAAGACGGCGCCGGGCAGCCGCTTCATCTTGCGAATGCCACCGAGTGTCGCGTTCAGCTTGTTCAGCTCTTCGGTCAGCTTTGCGGCCTCCTTCTTGGGGAGGCGATCGAACTCACCCGACTGCTGGCGTGCTTCGAGCTGTTCGAGGAGCCCGATGCGCTTCTTGATGGTCACAAAGTTCGTGAGCATCCCGCCCAGCCAGCGCTTGTTGATGTAGGGCATCCCCGCACGGGTCGCCTCCTCGGCGATCGGCTCCTGGGCCTGCTTCTTGGTCCCGATGAACAGGACCGGCTCGCCGCGGGCGACCGTTTCGCGCACGAAGTCGAGCGCAACCTGCAATCGTTGGGCGGTCTGGGCCAGATCGATGATGTGGATCCCGTTGCGCTCCGCGAAAATGAACGGGCGCATCTTTGGATTCCAGCGGCGCGTCTGGTGCCCGAAGTGGACACCCGCTTCGAGCAGCTGCCGCATTGAGACGGACGGCACGGGGCGAAACCTCCTGATCCGGTTGTATCCGCCGCGGACCCCATCGCCGGGAACCGATCAGGCTCGCTCGCGCGCGTCTGACTCGGCACCGTCCCGGTGGGAACGATCCGCGTGTGAGCTCCGTCGCCGGTCGGCGACGGGCATGGGGCCACGGACGGTCCGCGGCGGGCCGGAGTGTAGCACAGGGTTCGCCTGAAACCCGGGCCTCAGATTGCCGCCACGTGGTGTCGGATACGGACCGGGCCGTCCGAAGCGGAAGCCGGTTCGACGACGACGAGGTCCAGGCGCAGCGGTAACGGTGGCACCAGCGTGCCGTCTGCCATCACGCCTTTGGCGCGCAGCGCCTGAGCCGCACGACGAAGGCGAAGCCGCTTGCGGGCATCCACCGTCTCCTCGGCCAGGCCGAAATCACGTCGCGCGCGGGTGCGTACCTCAACGATGACGAGCCGCCTGGGCGACACGATGTCCACGGCGACAATATCCAGTTCGGCCCGCCCGACCCGGACCTGCCGCCCGAGGATCTGCCATCCGGCGGCGGACAGGCGGTCGGCAACAAGTTGCTCGGCCAGATCTCCCGTTCGCTGCGCCTCGGTCCGCATGGCCCAACCATCGCAGGCGTCACTGCACCGCCGCTTATCTGGGACTTTTCAGGCAATCGTGTCCACGCGTGCAGCGGCGCCGCTCAAGTCGCGGCGAACCGACCTATCTCGTGGCGGACTGCCCGACCCCGAGTCCCGAAACTGCCGGCAGCTCGAGCTCATCGGACGGGAGAGCGAACCTGAGATGGTCCAGCTGATCCGCGACCAGACCGCCGACATCCGGCACTGCCCGCGAGGCCATGACCGGGACGAGGCGCGGCTGACCCCGGTCGTCTTCCGATGCGAGTTCGAGTCCGAGGCCGATCTGGTCCCCGGCCAGGGTCCGCTGCAAGGCCAGGAAGCTCCGACGGTGAAAGGGCGTCAGGCCGAGCCGGCGAATGGCCTCGCGGTGCTCGAGGGTGGCATATCCCTGGTTGTGCTCCCAGCCGTACCCCGGATAGCGGACTGCCAGGCGGGCCATCATCCGGTCGCGGACCACCTTGGCGACCACGGACGCGCAGGCGATCGAATAGGACAGCGCATCACCATCCACGACGGCTGTATAGGGACCGACGTACGCCTCGAATCCCGCGATTCGGTTGCCGTCCACCAGCACATGGTCGTGCCCGGCCAGCCGGTGAATGGCGCGGCGCATGGCCAGATGGGTCGCGTGGTAGATGTTCAGCCGGTCGATTTCGGCGACCGAAGCCGCGCCGATGGCGACAGCGAGGGCTCGCCGTCGAATTTCCGGGGCGAGGCGCTCCCGTTGCGCAGCCGACAGCGTCTTGGAATCCCGGACGCCGGCAATCCTGCGACTGTTCGGCCGGATGATGACCGCGGCGGCGACCACCGCTCCGCAGGTTGGCGCCACACCGACCTCATCAACACCGACGATTCGGAGCGCGCCCGCCTGCCAGAGGCGGCGCTCAATCCGGAGCGTAGGGTTCTGCGGCACGCTGGCTAGCCTACCCGCACGACCCGGCTCGCGTCGGGTCGCCGTCCGAGACGCCCAAAGTTCGACCCCGTCCTGGGACGGGGTCGTCGTGCCGCATGGCCGCCGGGGGCCCGACTCAGCTCTTGGTGCGACGCTCGCGAAGTGTCGCCGCCTTGCCGACCCGCTCGCGCAGGAAGTACAGCTGGGCGCGTCGAACCTTGCCGTGGCGCATCACGTCGATCTTCTCGATGCGGGGGCTGTTGACCTTGAACGTACGCTCGACACCGACGCCGCTGGCCAGTTTGCGGACGGTGATCGACCGGGTGATCCCACCCCCGCGGAGACGCATCAGTGTTCCTTCGAAGACCTGGACTCGTTCCTTGCCGCCCTCGACGACACGGGCGAAGACACGCACGGTGTCACCGGTCGCGAGTTCCGGGAGATCGGTGCGGAGCTGGTCGGCGACGATCTCGTCGAGCACGTTCACAGTAAGTCGTTCCCTGGTCGTGAAGGCAGCGCAGCGCTGCGGGTTGATCGTGGATCCGGCTGTCGGGTTCGGCCGACGGCGGAGTATAGCACGCGATCCGAACCGCTCAGCCCGGGGCCTTGCTCCCCTTGTCACCGCCCGATTCACGAGGGGTCGCGAGGATCCGCGACTCCTCCGCGCGAGCCGGCCGCCCGACCAGCAGGTCCGGCCGGCGCTCGCGGGTGCGCATGAGGGATGCCTCAAGGCGCCAGCGACGGACCGATTCGTGGTTCCCGCCGACAAGGACATCCGGGACGCCCTGCCCGCGGAACTGGGCGGGGCGCGTGTATTGCGGGTATTCCAGCAACCCGTCCGCGAATGACTCTTCGGCGGTCGAGGCGGCATCGATGGCGCCCGGCAGCAACCGGATCACGGCGTCGACCACGACCAGCGCCGCGAGTTCGCCGCCAGTCAGGACATAGTCGCCGATCGACAACTCGATATCGATGAGACGCCGAATGCGCTCGTCCACGCCTTCGTACCTTGGGCAGATGAAGATGAGGTGGTCCCGCTGCGCGAGATCGACGGCGCGCCCCTGCCGGAAGACTTCGCCCGCCGGATCGAGGAGGATCGCGGTCGAGTCCGGCCGCCGCAGGGCGTCGAGCGCGGCCGCGACCGGTTCGGGGCGCAGGACCATGCCGGCCCCTCCGCCGTAGGGACTGTCGTCCACGCTGCGATGGCGTCCGATACCCCACTCCCGCAGGTCGTGGACATGGATATCAACCAGGCCCTCGTCCTGGATCCGACCTGGAATGCTCTGGGACAGGGGGCCGTCGAGCATCCCCGGAAAGAGCGTCACGAGATCGATCCGCATGGTCACTTGTCCGGGGCCGGAGGTTCCGGCGGTACGTCCAATTCGGGCTCCGCGACCGGCGCCGACCCGCCCTTGCCGTGACGCGACCAGCGCGGGCGCTTCCGCCGTGGACGCACCACCGGTTCGTCCACGGCGGCTCCGCCCAGATCGAGCACCTGTTCGTCGATGACGATCTCCCCACGCTCCGGGGCAAAGACGCGAACGATGTCCTTGACCAGGGGCACGTCGAATTCGCCGGCCGGACCGCCACGCACCAGCAGGACCTCGGCCGTCGCCACGCGATAGATGTCGACCACGTTCCCGAGGCTCTGGCCGTCGCTCCCGTGGACCTCGGTCCCGATGATCTCGTGCCAGTACGCCGCCCCCGGCGCGAGGTCCGTCCGCCGATCCACGGTCATTTCGAGATACGCGTCACGAAGCATCTCGGCCGCCGCCCGGCTGTTGACCTCACGGAAGTGCAGCCGCCAGCCGGGTCCATCCTCCACGGCTGCCGCCTCGGCGATCGTGAAGGCGTCGTCGGTCCCTTCCCGGAACACGACCTGACCGGAGATGAATCGATCGGTCGGTCGATCCGTCAGCACCTCGACGCGGACCACGCCACGGAGCCCGTGGAGGCCACGCACCTGCGCCACGACGAGTCGGGTGGCGGGCACCGACGCGCCCGTCGGCGTGTCGGTCAGAGGATTTCCAGGGACACCGATCCGCCGTCGCGGGCGGCCGTGACCTTCAGCAGGGTCCGGAGGGCCTTTGCCACACTGCCGTTACGGCCGATGACCTTGCCCATGTCCTCTTCAGCGACATGGAGTTCGATGACGGTGCCCTCTTCATCCACGACTTCGGTCACCGTGACCGACGCAGGATCGTCCACGAGGGTCTTGGCGACGTACTCAACGAGCTCGCGTGCTGCCATCGCGATCCTACTTTCCGGTCGTGACGATGCCCGCGACTCGGAGGAGCCGGGCAACGGTGTCGGATGGCTGGGCGCCCTTGGCGAGCCATGCCTTGGCCTTCTCGGCGTCGATCACGATCTCGGCCGGCTCGACCAGCGGGTTGTAATGCCCGATCGTCTCGATCGAGCGGCTGTCGCGGGCGTTTCGTGAATCGGCGACGACTACGCGATACGCCGGCTGCTTCTTGGCACCGACGCGCGTCAATCGAATTCGTACGGCCATGTGGGCTGATTCCTCCTGATGATCCGGGCCATTGCCGGCCCGGTAGCTTACTGGACGGTGATGACGAAGCGGGCTCGGCCGCCCGTGGTAGTGATGAGGGTGGTTCCGCCGAAGCCGGCAAGGTGCTCCAGGTAGGGTTTGAGATCGCGCTTCCAGGTGTCGAGGCCCTCCGCCGGCAGGTACGTCTCGGCGAACGAGATCAGGCCGTCAATGGCAACGAAGATCTCGACGTCGTTGGGACTGTCGGCCAATTCGATGACGCGCCGGTACGCGGCTGTTGAGCTCAGGCTCGAGGCGATGGTCGTATCGAGGATCCGTTCGAGGGTACCCTCGCCGATCCCCAGGAAGAGCACGTCATCACGTGCCGCCAGCGAGAAGGAGAGGCGGGCGTCGGGGCCAAGAACGCCCGGATCGACGCCCGGGTCAATGCCCAGTCCGCCAAGCAGGGTGCCCAGATCGCCCAGGTCCACCTGCGTGATGGTGACCCCATCGTGATCGCTGTCGCGCACCGTGATGTCCGTGCCGGCCGATCCCAGAAGCAGCAGGTTGTGCACCTGGGTGAACCGACTCCGCACGGCCTCGTCATCCGATCCTCGTAGCAGAATCGCACCGCCCGCTCCGTCGACAACGGGCATCACGGCGATCCCGACTTCCTCGATCCAGGCCGCGACGTTCTCAATCCCGCCGACAGCGGCCAGGGTCTCCTCAATCTGGCGGACCGCTTCGGCCTGTGCCGGGTCGGCTTTCGCCTGCGCCATCAGGCGCTGCAAACCGGCGCCCGCACCGTGCACTTCCACGAACGCCCAGGTGTCGGCCGGAAGAATCTTTACGAATTGACTGACCGAGGGCGGTGGATCCGTCGGAGTGCCCGGTTCGAGCGTCGGGTCCGGCAGCGGGGCGGACAGGATGTCGAGCTGCACGGCGTCGTCGACCACGCGGAGGCCCATCACGATCCAGTCCGGCATGCCCAGACTCATCGCCTGATGGAGCCCGACCCCCGGGGCCAGCTCCGCAACAATCCCGACGAGTGCTTGCCCGTCGACGTACACGATCCCCAGCTGATCGCCTGCCAGCTGCTCCCGGGCACTCCTGAACGCCTGGTTGGTGTCCGCGCCGGTCTGGTCGGCATGGGCATCGATGCCCGCCCGGACAGTGGCGGCATCCCCGACCAGCATGAAACGGCCGTCGACAGCGCAGGCGAGGTCCCCGTCGACCGAGTGGACCTCGACCGATCGATGGGTCGCCACTGTCGTCGCGGCGCCGAACACGGTCTCACAGGTGACCACGCCGTCGGTCGCGGCGACCAGCAGGCCGGCGCCGTCCGCCAGGCGCTCATATCCGCCGACCCCGATCGCGGCAACGACCGGGCCGGTCAGCAGCGGCTTGACCCTGGTCCGGTAGTCGACCGCACCACCGGATGCCTCGTCGACGATCCGATCGTAGACATCGTCGAGCTTCGTCGGAAGGATCGATTGGTCCGCGAAGCCGGGGAAGTGGGCCAGGAAATTGCCGAGATGCTGGCGCTGATCGCCCGGAAGGTCCGGCCGCAGCTCGAGGAACGCGACGCTGTCCGCCGGAAGATACCGGTACCCCTCGGGTAGCGGCCGGGCGCCGAGGATCAAGGCCGCGGCCAGCGCGCCCGCGATCGCCGCCACCGCAATGAGACCTGCGATGACCCACCGTCGTCGATCACCCGCTGGCGTCGGTACCGGGGCCGGTTCGCTCGCGCCCAGGGTGCCGGGCACGATGGGAACGCCATTGGTGATCGGCCCGCTCGGCACCTCAGCAGCTGCCGATCCCGGGACCTCAGGCATTGGTCGAATCTGTTCGCGGATCCATCTCGATCATCGCCCTACCTTCGGCTCAGTGCGCCCGGCGCGCCCTTGCGTTGCATCCCGGAGAGCTGCTTCATCATCTTCTGCATGTCGGCAAATTGCTTGACCAGCCGGTTCACGTCGGGGAGGGTCGTCCCCGATCCGGTCGCGATCCGTCGTCGACGTGAGGCATTGAGAACCCCGGGATCGCGTCGTTCACGCGGGGTCATGGACCGGATGATTGCCTCGGTGCGACCGATCTCGCCTCGATCCGCCGCGGCCTGAGCCTCCTTCGCCATGCCGCCCATCCCCGGAATCATCGACATCAACTGGCCGATCGGCCCCATCTTCTGGACCTGCTGCAGCTGTTCGAGCATGTCCTCGAGCGTGAACTCCGACTTCCGAAGCTTCTCCTCGAGTCTCTGGGCCTGCTTCAGGTCGACGACGTCCTGGGCCCGCTCGGCCAGGGTCAGCACGTCGCCCATGCCGAGGATCCGCCCGGCAAGACGATCCGCGTGGAAGACCTCGAGCGCGTCGGTCTTCTCACCGGTGCCGAGGAACTTCACCGGGATGCCCGTCACCGAGGCGATCGAGAGAGCCGCGCCGCCGCGCGCATCGCCGTCGATCTTGGTGAGCACGAGACCCGTGACGGGCACCGCGGCGGCGAAGGCCTGGGCGACGCTGACCGCTTCCTGACCGGTCATCGCATCCACGACGAGCAGGGTTTCGATCGGATGGACGGCCCGGTCAACGGCGGAGATCTCCGCCATCAGGTCCTCGTCGATGCTCAGTCGACCCGCGGTGTCGATGACCACGGTGTCCCGAACCAGGCGGCGGGCCGCTTCGAGCCCGGTGATGGCGATGTCGACGACCGACGTGCCAACCGGCGCGCGATGAACGGGGATGTCCAGCGCGCGCCCGAGCGTCTCGAGTTGATCCGCCGCGGCCGGCCGATACGGATCGGCGGCAACCAGGATCGGGCGTCGACCCTGTTTGACGATGTGTCGGGCGAGCTTTGCCGCAGACGTCGTCTTGCCCGAGCCCTGCAGGCCGACCAGCACGATCACGGCTGGGTTGCCCTGCAGGCGAAAGGCCTGCTCTCCAACGCCGAGCATGGCCACGAGTTCGTCGTGCACGATCTTGACAACCTGCTGGCCGGCCGTGAGGCTGCCGAGTATCTCGGCACCCACGGCCTGGTCTCTGACCCTGGCCACGAAGTTCTTGACCACGCGGAAGTTGACGTCCGCCTCGAGCAGCGCGAGGCGAATCTCGCGCATGGCGATATCGACATCCGCTTCCGAGATCCGGCCGCGGCCGGTCAGCGTGGCCAGCGTCTTGCGCAGGCGATCGCTCAGGGCGTCGAACACGGTTGGCTGGGTCTCCTGATCGAGTTCGGTGCCGGCGCCGCGCCGCTGGGCGGGCCGGATTGGTGCGCGGGTTCTGGCGACACCGGGGTGCCGCGAGTGTAGCGCATCAGTCGCTCTGGACCGGCTCCTCGATGATGAAGTCGAGCCGCACGCTCAAGGTGCCGTCCCGGAGGATCAGGGCATACGACCCGGGACCCGGCGCCGGAACCTCGAAACGAGAGCGCAGCCCGGGATTGGCGACCCCCGGCTCGAGCACGGCGATCGATTGACTGTGCCCGTCCTCCCGCGGTGCGATGATCGACCCATCCGGCAGGCGCAGCCCGATGTTCGCACTGGTGAACGCAAACCCGCCGCTGAATTCGCCGCGATAGCGGGCCGTGTAGGAAACGCTGAGGGCCATGGCGTCGTGCGCGAGCTCGAGTCCCCAGTCGGGCAGATCGGCCCGCAGCTCGGCGCCGGTCAGGGTCAGCGTGAGGGACCCGACCGAAGCGGAGCCGGACAGGCCCTGCACGACCGGCTCCAGCGTCACGAGGTTCTGGCTGCCCGGCACCAGGGGAATCACCACCACATGCTCCGCCGACCGCCCGATCCTGATGGCCGCGCGGGGCAATTCGAACGCCCCGTCCACGTCGAACAGGATCGTCGTCCCGACCGAGGCTCCGGCCGCGACGTCCGGCACGATCGTGCCCCGGACCGGCTCGACGGCCCGCCCGCCTGCAGCCAGCAGTATCGGGACGCCCAGGCCGGCCAGGTCCTGTCCGGGATTCTCAAGCCGCAGCTCGAGGGACACGGCGCCGCCACGCTCGTCGATCACGGAGCTGATCTCATCGAGGTGGAGGATCAGACCGGCGTACCAGGCCGTCGCGCGGACCGGGTAGATCGTGGTCGTCGCGGTCGGCAGGGGCGTAGCCGTGGGCACGAGGGAGGCAGACGGGATCACCTCGGCCGAGCATCCCGCCAGGACGACCGCGACGGCGGCGGCGGCGGCGGAGCGGAGCCGGCTAGGCCGCGCCCGGCGCGTCAACGGCTCGACGATCCGTACAGCGCGGAGATGAACGCGGTTGGATCGAATGGCAGGAGGTCGTGCGGGCCCTCCCCGACGCCCACGAAACGGACGGGGACGCGCAGCGCATCCTCGATCGCGAAGACGATCCCGCCTCGCGAGGTCGAATCGAGTTTCGTGAGCACGATCCCGGTCAGCCCCACCGCTGCGTGGAACGCCGCCGCCTGACTCAGACCGTTCTGGCCCGTCGTAGCGTCGAGCACGAACAGGGTCTCGGTGCGCGCGCCCGGCAGGCGGCGGTCGATGATCCGGCGGATCTTCGCCAGCTCGTCCATCAAGTTCGATTTCGTATGCAACCGTCCTGCCGTATCAATGATCACGACGTCCGCGCCCCTGGCTACGCCCGCGTCGATCGCATCGAACACGACGGCTGCCGGATCTGCCCCGGCGGCATGTCCCACGAGATCGGCACCGGCTCGTGACGCCCAGATCCGAAGTTGGTCGACTGCCGCCGCCCGAAAGGTGTCGGCCGCCGCCATGATCACGCGCCGTCCGGCTTTGGCCTCGCGCAGCGCGAGTTTGCCGATGGTGGTGGTCTTGCCGGTCCCGTTGACGCCGACGACGAGCACGATGGCCGGATGACCCGCTACCGCGGATCGGAGATCCCAGGCGGTCTCCCGCGGCGCGAGGAGGCTCGAGAGTGCATCACGGACCGCCGCCCCGGGTGAATCTGCGTCGCGCTGTGCTCTGGCGATCGTAATGACCCGCGCGGCCAGCCCCGCTCCGACATCGCCGGCGATCAGTGCCTCCTCGGCCAGGTCCCAGTCCGCATCCGAGAAGCTCGTGACGCCAAGCAGGCCGCGCAGGCGCGACATGAACCCGCCCCGGGATCGCGTCAGTCCAGCGTCGAGATCGCCGGCCGCGATCGTTCCGTCCGGACCCTCGCGGTTCAAGCCGGGCCCTGGCCGGGCCCGACGGCAACGGCGCTGCGACCCTGGGCCGCGAGCTCGGTCGCCTCGTCGAGCCGGAGGCTGATCACCCGCGACACGGAGTCGTCGCCCACAGTCACGCCGTACAGCGCATCGGCGATCTCGATGGTGCCTCGGTTGTGGGTGATGACGATGAACTGGGTCGTCGCAGCCAGCTCGCTCAAGGCCGCGGTGAACCGTCCCACGTTTGCTTCGTCGAGGGCAGCATCCACCTCGTCGAGGACGCAGAACGGCACGGGCCGGACCTCGAGCATGGCGAACAGGAGCGCCACGGCCGTCAGCGAGCGCTCCCCGCCCGACAGCATCGCGAGGGCCTGCGGCTTCTTGCCGGGCGGGCGCGCGGTGATCTCGATCCCGGTTGCCGCGAGGTCGCTCGGGTCGGTCAGGGACAATCGGGCGAAACCTCCCCCGAAGAGCTGCCGGAACCGCGAATCGAAGCGCTCCTCGAGCGCGGCGAATGTGGTCTGGAACTGGGCCGAGATCATCGTGTCCAGCTCAGCGATCAGTGCGCGCGTCTGGTCGATCGCCGAGCGAAGGTCCTCGTGCTGCCGCTCCATCTCCGCGAGACGACGACCGACCGCGGCGTATTCGTCGACCGCGTACGGGTTGGCGGCACCGAGTTCGTGGTACCGGCGTCGCAGGGTGGCCAGGCGCCCGGGGCTCGGGGGGTCAGTCGGCGGCGGGGTGATCGCCCAACGGTCACCTGCGGCGACCAGGGCCGCCGTAAGCGCCTCGGCCGCGTCATCATCGGGTGGGACGTCCGCGGGTTCTGGGTCGCTCGTTCCCGACGGGCGCGAGGATCGGGGATGGTCCGGCCGGGATCCCGGCTGCAAGGCCAGGAGGTGCTCGAGGCTGAGGGGTGTGAGGCCGGCCAGCTCGACCAGCAGTTGCTCGCGCAATCCTTCCAGCCCCAGGCGTACCTCCAGATCGCCGTGCTCCGCTCTTCGCGCGGCCTCCTCGGCTGCCCGCAGGAGATCTCGCGACGCGACCGAGGCTCGCTCCGCCGCGCTGAGACGGGTGCGCTCATCGGTGTCCGCGACGGTCAGAGCGGCGACCGCCGCCCGCGCCTCAGTATCCCGCACCACGGCCTGGGCCATCCGTGCCGAGAGCGCGTCGGTGGCCGCCTCAACCGCGCGCACCCTCACGGCCAGGGCGTCGATCTCCGTGTCAGCAGCGGCGATCCGGCCCTCATTGAGAGAAACGGCGGCTTCCGCGGCAGCCCGGCGGCGCTCCGCATCGCGCCGCGCGCCATCGAGCTGAGCGAGCTGTTCGGCGAGGCGATCTCTCCGGGCACGAAGCTCTGACGCTCGTGCCTCCCACGTCACGATCGCCTCACGCTCCTGCGGGTCCGCGGCGGCTCGCGACGCTGTGATCGGCTCGGGCTGTCCGGCGCGTGCGCGCCCGACTTCGACCTGCAGGCGGTCCAGCTGTGCCCGCTGCCAGGCGGCCTCACGCACCAGGGCCTCGAGGCCACGGGCAACGAGTCGTTCCGCCTCCTCGGCTCGGCGACGGTCACCGATCGCGGCCGACTCCGTCACCCGTGCGCCATCCAGATGCTCGCGCGCTGCCAGGACCCGCGCATTCGAATGCGAGGCTTCATCGTCCGCTGCGAGTGCCAGGCGCTCAGCCGCCCGCAGTGCCTCCGTCGCCAGCTCATGCTGGGCGCGCCGCTCCAGGGTGCGGTCGCCAGCCCCAAGGCGCACGACCACGTCCCCTACCACGGCCGAACCGTCGCGGGGGACGACGACCCAGCCGGCCGGCAGATGAACCTGGAGAGCGAGCGCTGCGTCAAGATCCGGAACCCACGCCGCCCGGGCCAGGAGTCGTGCGGCGGCACCGGGTCCGTCGCGCCGGACCGCATCCCGCAGGAAGCCACCGCCGAGCGCCACCACCTGCCGCTCGAAGGCGGACGCGGCCGGGCCGGCGTCCAGCACGGGATCGTCGGTCGCCGCGCCGGCTCCCGAGGTCAGATCGTCGACGACGACCGCCACGCCGCGCTCCGCGGCGTGGCCGCGCAAAGCGTCCCGCGTCGTCAGGTAGGCGCGCCCGATGCCGGCGAGGGCCGCATCCACGGCGGCGCGGAGGATCGGCTCCACGACCAGCCCGTCGTCGACCCGTCGAGCGCCGCGCTGACGCATCCGGGCCGCGAACCCGCTGCCACGATCGTCCTCGATCGCCGTTTCCGCCGATTCAAATCGGGCGCGTGCCGAGGCCAGCGCGGCGGTCGCCGATCCGGATCGCTCCGCGGCCGTGGCGGCCGCCGCGGCCACTGACTCCCACTCGGCCGAGGCAGCCTCTCGGCCCCGCACAGCTGCGGTCTCCGCCTCGGTGGCCGATTCGAGGGCTTCATGCGCCGTCAGCTGTGCGCGTTGGGCTGCCGTGACCTGCTCGACCAGTTCCGCGGATCGCGCCCCCTCGTGCGTCGCCTGCCTCTCGACCTCGATGAGCCGACGCCGTGCGGCCTCGGCTTCAGCCTCACGGGTCGCAGCTACGCGTCGAACGACGGACAGGTCCTCGTCGCGAGCGCTGTCGGCCGCCTGGAGGCCAGCCAATTCGGACAGCGCCGCGGCGAGTTCGCGCTCGGCCTCGCTCATGGCCACCTCGACGGCGCCGTCACGTTCCGGCACGGGTTCGGCGAGCCGGCGCCGTTGCTGCGCCAGATCTGCCTCGGCCGCGCCTCGCTCGAGCGCGAGCCGGTCGCGGTCGCGGACGAGTGCCTGATGCTCGGCCTGGATGCGGCCCCCCTCCAACTGGACCTCGGTCAGGGCGGCCCGTGCAATCTCGGCTTGACGCCGAAGCTCCGCGCCCGAATGTGCCCGCTCTTCGAGTGCCGCGGCGGCGGCCGAAGCCTCCGCTTCAATGGCCGACAACCGACCGAACGCCGCATCTACGTCGGCACGGCTCGCCGCGAGCGCTGCGGCCGCCGCGTCGATCCGAACGGCAGCGTCGTGCCAGCGCGTGTGCGCGCCCTTGAGCACCGCAGTCAGGAGCTCGTCGCCGGCCGAGACCCGCGACTCGGCCTGCTCCGCCTGGATCGCCAGCCGGCGAACCTGCGGTCGCAGCTCGGCCACGATGTCTTCGACCCGGGCGAGGTTGGCCTCCGACTCGGTGAGTTGCTCCTCGGCCCGTCGGCGCCGGCGTTCGTGGCGTCGAACCCCGGCCACCTCCTCGAACAGCGGCCGCCGCTCTTCGGGCCGCAAGGCGAGCGCCTGATCGACCATGCCCTGTCCGATGAACAGGAAAGCGTTCTCGGCAAGGTGCGCGCCTTCCAGCAGGTCCACGAGATCGCGCAGCCGGACGCGCTGCCGGTTCAGGAGGTACTCGTTCTCGCCGGACCTGTACAGCCGGCGCCCGAGTTCCACGACGCCGAACTCGATGGGCAGGAGCCCATCGCCGTTGTCAAGGGACAGCTGAACGTCGGCCATCCCGACCGCGGACTTGCGTTCGGAGCCCGCCCAGATGACGTCCTCCGACTTGCGTGATCGGAGCGCCCGACCCTGCTCCCCGAGTGCCCAGCGGAGGGCATCGGCCAGGTTGCTCTTGCCCGAGCCGTTGGGCCCCACGATCGCGCTGATCCCGGGACCGAACGTCACCAACGTACGCTCGGCGAACGACTTGAATCCCTGAAGCCGGACCGACAGGAGTCGCGCCGGAGCCGTCATCCGACCCGTCATCCGACCCGTCATCCGAGCCGTCCGTCCGAGGCGTCGTGTGGCGCGTCCGAGGCGTCGAGTGGTGCGTCCGACGCCGCTCCCTCCAGGTCCGCGACCGCCGCGGATCGGGTCAGGGCATTGAGCGCCTGAGCCGCCGCGCTCGTTTCCGCGACCCGGCGGGAGGAACCGACGCCGGTTCCCAGCGATCGACCATCGACCAGCACCTCGATCCGAAATACCTTGTCGTGATCGGGCCCAATGGCCTCGAGGACGCGGTACTCCGGACGGGCCCCCGCGGTCCGCTGGGTCAGTTCCTGGAGCTGGCTCTTGGGGCTCTTGAGCATGGACACCGGTGTGGCGGCAGTCAGCTCCGGATCCGCCACCTTGGCGATCCAGGCCGAAGCCACGTCCCAGCCAAGATCGAGGAACACCGCGCCGGCCAGCGCCTCAAACCCCGACGCCAGAAGCGACGGACGCACGCGGCCGCCCCTGAGGGCCTCCCCTTCGCCGAGCTGCAGGTCCTCGCCGATCCCGAGGCGGAGCGCGATCCGCGCCAGCCCCGGCGTACTCACGATCCCGGCCCGGCGCGATGACAGGAGTCCCTCGTCGTCATCCGGATGGGCCCGGAAGAGGGCCTGCGAGATGACCAGACTGATGACGGCATCGCCCAGGAATTCGAGACGCTCATTGTGGCCGGTAGCCTGGCCCGGGTGCTCATGCAACCAGGAGGCATGGGTAACTGCCTGGGCGATCAGCGTGCGATCACGGATCGGGAGCTCGAGGCGGGCGATGAGGGCGTCGATCCGATCCATGCTGCGGGGTACCGCCGCGGCACCTGGATCGGTGAGGCTGTGGTCCTGAGGAACGTCCCTCAGGACGACCGCTCGTCGATGTAGTCCGCGGCATCCTGAACGGTGCGGATCCGCTCCGCGTCCTCGTCCGAGATCTCGGTCCCGAACTCTTCCTCAAGACTCATGATCAGCTCGACGAGATCTAGAGAGTCGGCATTGAGGTCGTCGACGAACGAGGCCTCCGGCTTGACCTCTTCCTCATCGACCCCGAGCTGTTCGATGACGATCTTCTTGAGACGCTCGTATGTGGTAGCCACGGACTCCTCCTGAGGAATGGAACCGGCGGGCTATCCGCCGGGGGTGTCTCGTGCGATCTGGCCGAGCACGCCGTTCATCAAACGACGCATCGGGTCTCCGCTGTAGGTACGTGCCAGTTCGACCCACTCGGCGATCGCCACCCGGGCCGGCGTCGGCGAGTGTAGCACCTCACCGATCGCACATCGCAGCAGGGCGCGGTCCATGCGCGCGAGTGAAACAACCGGGTAACGGGGGGCAGCCACCGAGATCCGAACGTCGATTGTGTCCCGGTTCTGGGTGACGGCTTCGACCAGCTGACGCGCCAGCAATGCGGTCTCGGCATCCCCCTCCGATTGGGCGAGCTCACGCTCAAGGGCCGCCTGGGCGGTGCGCTGTCCGAACTCGGCCTCGAAGATCGCAGCCAGTGCCGCCCGGCGCCCCGCGCGACGGCTGCGCAGGCGGTCAGCTGCCGATGCCATCGACAATCACCGTGACCGACCCCAGCTGCAAGCCGAGCAGTCGCTCGATCGCGCCGGCGATGGCCGCCCGGGCGTCGGCACCGACGGAGGCAAGATCCGCTCCGGGCCGGGCGATGACCCACACCCGCAGATCGACGCGATCGTCGCGCCGGTGAACGACAACCGCCGGGCCCAGAAAGAAGGTCCGCCAGGCGGGGCCCCCTCGCGCGACGCGCAGGACGCCCGGCACCTCAAGGGCAGCGAGTCGCGTCACTTCGACGATGACCCGTCGCCCAACCGACAGCACAGGCCCGCTCATCCCGGTGGGTTCACAGGGGCCGCCGCGTCCGCCGCCGGCGCGACTGCGGCCTCGGCGTCCGGCGCCGTCGACCTTGAGAGATCGCGACTGGTTGCTGCCGCCGAACCTGCCTGATCTCGGAGGGCGGCTTCGATAAGACCCGGAACGTTCGTGCGTGCCGTCTCCGCAGCAACGGCGCAGGCGAATCCGACCATCCGCCGTTTGGCCCGGCCGTGCGTGATGATGACCGACCCGCGGACCCCGAGGAGTGGCGATCCGCCGGTTCTCTCGTAGTCGAAGACGTCCCGGATGCGTCCGATGCCAGGGCGCAGCAGCAGGTAGGCGAGCCTGCCCCGGAGCGAGCCGCGGAACTCGGCTTTGAACAGGTCGAACATGAACGTCGACAGGCCCTCGAAGAACTTGATCACCACGTTGCCGGTCACGGCGTCCGTGACGACGACATCGGCGAGGGTACCGGTGAGGTCGCGACCCTCGACGTTGCCGATGAAGTTGAGGCCAGACATGTCCAGCAACTCGGTCGCCTGCTGGATCCGCAGATCGCCCTTGCCCTTCTCCTCGCCGATGGACAGGAGCGCCACACGCGGATTGTCGATCCCCACCACGCGCTCCGCGAAGATTGCCCCCATCCGGGCGTACTGGGCCAGGTTCTCGGCACTGGAGTCCGGGTTCGCGCCGATGTCGAGCAACACGAACGGTGCCCCACTCCGGATCATCTGGACGGCCAGGGCCGGTCGATCGACGCCGGGAAGTCGCCCGATCCGCAGGACCGCGGCGGCCATCGCCGCTCCGGTGTGGCCGGCCGTCACGACGGCGTCGGCATCGCCATTGCGGACGAGGTCGCAGGCGACGACGATCGAGGCGTCCCTCTTTTCGCGCAGCGCCCGTGCTGGGTGGTCGTCCATGTCGATGACCTGGGAGGCGTGCACGATCGAGACGTTTGCCGGCAGGACACCCGCCAGTTCGCCGATTCGTTCCGCGACACCGACGAGGATGACGCGATCTTCAGGATGAGCGATGGCGTGGTCGAGGGCGCCTGGAACGATCTCAAGCGGGCCGTGGTCACCGCCCATGGCGTCAACCGCGATCCGGACCCCGTGAGCGTCCGACTCCGGTGCGACGTCCTGGCTGGTCACCGGATCAGGTCGCGGGCTCGTCCTTGGCCGACTTCAGCTCGAGGACCGGCCGGCCGCCGTAGTACCCGCAATTCGGGCACGCGCGGTGCGATCGCTTCGGCTGGTGACAGTGCGAGCACTCCTCAAGTTTCGGCAGCTCGATCGCAAGATGTGCGCGTCGATCGCCCTGGCGAGCGTGCGAGACCCGTCGCTTGGGTACGCCCATGGTGTCGTGATGCTCCTTTCAAGACCCGTCGCCGATCTGCAACGGCAGAGATCCACGTCGCGCGTGCACGACGTTGTTGTCAGGTCGGTGCCGGGTGGCCCGGGGCGCGTGAGCGCGGACCGAGCGGGAGTTTACTCGCTCTGCGGTTCTGCGTCGACCCGGAAGGCCCGGAGTGCGGCGAGCCGCGGGTCGATGTCGTCCATAACGTGGGCCGGATGACCCTCAAGACGCTCTCCGCACTCGATACACAGCCCGAGGCAGTCCAGGCGACACAACGCGGCGATCGGCTCGGCCAGCGAGACGGCCTCACGCAGGAGGGGCTCGAGGTCGAGCGCGTGATGCGAGGTGAGGCGGGCGACGTCCGGCTCGGCATCCCGGTCGAGGGCTTGTCCCGTAGCGAGGTCAATGATCGGCAGGACTTCCTCGCGGAGCGAAACCTTGAGGGGAACCTCAACGGGGCCGAGGCAACGCGAGCACAGCAAGGCGAGCGCCGCCTCGAACCGTGCCTGGACGAGCACGCCGCGATTGGTCCGGCTGGCCTCGAGCCAACCAATGATCGGGCTCGCCAATTCGAGCTCATCGTCCAGCGGGATCGTGACGCCCTCGAACTCGATGCGGCGAACGGAGCCGACCGGTTCTGTGAGCAGGCTGGCGAGCGGGAATTCCAGGTCCGGCGTCGAACTCACCGGTAGCCGGGGCGGTCGTCGTCCTCGTCGAAATCCGCGCCATCTGCCGATTCGGCGTCGTCCCGCCCGTCTCCGTCGAACGATGCCTCGACTTCAGCGGCTGCCAGCTCGGCCCGACGGTCATCGAGAACCGCTATCCCCTTCTGAACGCCGGCCAACGCCTTGCCGACCTCGGACTCGAGGGTCTCGAGCAGGCTGATTGCGTAGTCGTCGGCCCCGGCCCGGGTCAGCTCGGCCTGCGTCCGCGCCTCCGCGATGATCGCCTGACCTTCCGCATCGGCGCGATCGAGCAGCCCGCGCTCCCCGATCAGAAACGCAGCCTGCTCCTGGGCCCGGCTGATGATCCGGCCGGCCTCGGCCTCCGCCTTCTCGATGATCCGTTCGCCCTCGGCATTGATCCGCTTGGCGGCGCGGACCTCCTCGGGGATGGCGACCCGGAGCTGGTCCACGAGGTCGAGGACGGCGTCCCGATCGACGATCGTGTTTCGGGTGAGGGGCAGGGACTTGCCCGTCGCAATCAGCGATTCGAGCCGCTCGAGGAGGAAGATGATGTCCAGCGCAGTGGCCTCCGGGCGGGGCAGATCAAGGCCGATTATGGCACGCGGTCACGGGTCTCATCGGCGACCGAGGGCGCGCTCGATGGCGGCCACGGCCGCGATGGGGACCATCTCGCTGACGTTGCCCCCGAACGACGCGATCTCCTTGACCAGGCTGGAGCTGACGTAGCCGTGCTCGAGCGCCGTCATGAAGAACATCGTGTCGATGTCCGGTGCGAGTTTCCGGTTGTTGTGCGCGAGCTGCATCTCGACTTCGAAGTCGGACACCGCTCGCAGCCCGCGGACGATCGCGCTCCCCTGGTGGGCGAGGACCGCGTCGACTGTCAGGCCGTCGAAGGCGGCGACCTGGACCCGCTCCGCCGGCAGCCCGGCCTCGGTGATGGCTGCCCGGAGGATGGCGATCCGCTCTTCGGCCGAGAACATCGGCGCTTTCCGGGGATTGCCGAGCACGGCCACGACAACCCGATCGAACACGCCGAGCGCCCGCGCCAGGACGTCGAGATGTCCGTTGGTCACCGGGTCGAACGACCCGGGGTAGACCGCGATTCTCACGCCTTCGCCTCCCTCGGCTCGGTCATTCGATAGAACGTCAGCGCCGTATCGCCGAAGCGCCGTGCGCGATCCGATGCTAGCAGCCCGATCCGGTTCGGCGGCCCGTCTCGCCAGAAGTGCTTGGCCAGCACGACCGCGTCCCGGGTCAGGAGCGCCGGCGAACCGCCGAGACGCTCGAGAGCAGCCAGGAGCAAGTCCGCGCGGTCATACGGAGGATCGAGGATGACCACGTCATACGGCGCAGCCGCGGCGGCTGAGGCGCTGGCCAGCCAGGCGATCGCCTCCGCTTGCACGACGTTCGAGGCGACGGAGAGCAGATGCGTCCCGGCCAGGTTCTCGCGTATGGTCAGCACCGCCGAGCGGTCCTGCTCGACGAAGATGGCCGCTCGGGCGCCCCGTGAGAGCGCCTCGATTCCCCCCGCGCCGCTGCCGGCAAACAGGTCAAGGACGCGCGCGCCGCGGATGCTCGGCTCGAGCACCGCAAAGCCCGCCTGCTTGACCCGATCGCCGAACGGGCGTGTCACCGACCCGGGAGCTGCCAGCCGGATCCCCCGGGCGGTACCGGCGATCACGCGGCCGGCACCCTCGCCCGGTACACGCTTGCTCATGCGCCGGCCTGTGGTTCAGCCTTGGCGATCGGCGCCAGCCAACCGGAGCGAAGCTCGGTATTCAGCGCGCCGTTGCCGGCCAGCAACCGCCCGGCTGGATCGAGCAGGGTCTCGGCCACCTCCCGGGCGCGAACGGCCAGCTCACGATGACCCTCACGCTGGAGCGACGCGACGCGCAGCGCGGGCAGGCCGCTCTGCGCAAACCCGAGAACATCGCCCTCGCGACGCAACTCCCAGTCCGTTTCGGCGAGGGCAAAACCATCGCGCTCGTCCCGGATGGCCTGCATCCGAGCGACAGCCGTCTCGTCGTCCGAGTCCGAGACAAGGACGCAGAACGATGGCTCGGTCCCACGGCCAACGCGGCCGCGCAGCTGGTGCAGCTGGGCGAGACCGAACCGGTCGGCGCCCTCGATGATCATCATGGTCGCTTCGGGTACGTCCACCCCGACCTCGACGACCGTCGTGCCGACGAGCACGTCGAGTTCGCCGTCCCGAAAGCGGGCCATTTCGGCATCGCGATCGGCTGCCTTGAGCCGGCCGTGCACGAGGCCGACCCGGAGCGGAACGAGCAGCTCGCGCAGCCGGACGGCCTCGGCCTCCGCGGCCACGGCGGTGATCGCGAGCTGGACCTCGTCGGGTGGCCCGAACAGATCCGAAAACGTACCGTCAGCGGCTCCCGGGTCCTCCTCGGCCGGGACGATCAGTGGCACGACGACGAACGTTCGGTTGCCCCGTCTCGCCTCGGCGCGGACCCGGTCCCAGGTTCCATCCAGATCGGCGAATCGTCGGATTCCCGTGCGGATGGCAACGCGGCCCTCGGGGGGCGTCCGCAGGTCCGTGACATCGAGGTCGGCGTAGAGCACCTGCCCAAGCGTCCGCGGGATGGGCGTGGCCGTCATTAACAGGACATGGGGCACGCTCCCGCCCTTGGCCTCCAGGGCGGCCCGTTGCTCGACCCCGAAGCGATGCTGTTCGTCGACAACGGCGAGGGCGAGGTCCATGAAGCGCACCGAGTCCGAAATCAGGGCGTGGGTCCCGACCACGACCCCGGCCTGTCCCGAAGCCAGCAAGTCCCGGGTGCGATTCGCATCGGCCGCCCGCATCGAGCCGGTCAGCAGCTCGACCCCGATCCCGAGCGGCGCCAGCAGATCGGCCAGCGTTCGTTGATGCTGCCGGGCCAGCAGATCCGTCGGGGCCAGGAGGGCCCCCTGGCGGTGGGTCAGCGCCGCGGCCGCAAGTCCCCAGGCCGCGACGGCCGTCTTGCCCGAGCCAACGTCACCCTGCAGCAGCCGGAGCATCGGGTTTGGGCGGGCGAGGTCTGCCCGGATCGCCTCGACGGCGCGGTCCTGATCAGCGGTCAGCGTGACCGACCGCTCCAGCTTCGCCGAGAGTGACGCTTCGATCGACCGGCGAATCGCCCGGTCCTGGGTCTCGTCCAGCGGGATCGGTCGTCCATGCTCCCCCACTCGCTCGCGACGACGCCCGACCATGCCCAGCTGGAGGGCCAGGAGTTCGTCAAAGGCGAGGCGCCTGAGCGCCGCGTCGCGCCGTTCGAAGGACGTTGGGTAGTGCGCCTCCTCGAGCGCTTCGCCGATCCCCACCACCCCGACGCCGGCGCGGATCGAGGGCGCGAGGTATTCGGGATACGAGGATGCCGTGGCGTCCAGCGCGGCCCGTACCGCGCGCCGCAGCGACGCCGCGGTCAACCCGGCGGTGAGGCGATAGATCGGGACGATCCGCCCCGCGTGCAGGAGCGCGCTCCCGTCGTCGGGCTGGAACTCGGGATTGTCCAGCGACATCCGGTAGCCGAAGCGCCGGAGCTTTCCGCTCACCACGATCTGGTCGTCGACCTTCAGCCGCCGCTCGATATAGCGGCGGCCGAACCACGTCGCGTCGAGGCTCCCGGTCTCGTCCTCGAACCGGGCGATCGTCCGCTGCACCCGGCGCCGGAAGGACGGCTCGACTCGCAGATCGGCCACCCGGACGCGAGCCGATACCAGCTCGCCGTCCGCGACGGACATGAAATCCCCGATCCGGCGCATCTCGCGGAGGTCCTCATACCGCCTCGGCACCCGAAAGAGCAGGTCCCGGACGAGCCCGAAGCCCAGCCGCCGGCCGGCTCTGGCAACTACCGTCGCGCCCGGCAGCCCGGAGCGCCCGAGCGGCGTGTCCAGCAGCTCCGCCGGGGTAAGCGGCGCTGGCGGGACTTTCGGGCTCCGAGGCATGGCCGGCCGTGCTCCCCGGGCACGTGGATCTCGGCCGCGGGGTCCGGCCACGCCTATTCGGCGGAGATCAGGTAGCGGTAGTAAGGCTGCCCGCCGTGCACGACCTCAACTTCCGCGCCCGGGACCGCTTCGCCAATCCTTCTTGCCACGAGCTCGCTGGACGCCAGGTCGGCGCCTTCACCGTAATACACCGTGACCAGTTCGTAGCCCGCCTGGAGTGACCCGATGGCTGCCAGGACGGCAGTCGTGGGATCGTCGTCGACGGCCACGAGCCCATCGTCGGGATCCAGCGCGATGGTCTGACCCTCACGGACCTTGACCCCTCCGATGGTCGCGTCGCGAACGGCCGTCGTGACCGAGAGCGTCTGGATGGATCGCCCCGCCGTCGTCATGCCGGCTGCGTTCGCCGCGGCATCCTTGGTCGGATCCAGGGCTAGCAGGGCGGCGAACCCTTCTGCCGCGTTGCGCGTCGCGACGACCGCAACCGGACGATCGGCCATGCCCGCAACCTGGCGAGCCGCCAAGACGACATTCGGGTTGTTGGGCAGAACGAGGATCTCGGTCGCGTCCACCGATCGGATCGCCTCGAGGAGCTCGCCGGTGCTCGGATTGGCGGACTGCCCGCCGACCACCACCCGACTCACCCCGAAGTCTCGGAAGATGGCCGCCAGCCCCTCGCCGGCAGCTACTGCGATGACGGCCAGTGGCAGCGTGACCGCGGTGCTGCCGGGCCCGACGGTCGCGGCCCCGGAATCGCCTGCCGACGGACTTGTCGCTCCGTCGCTGGAGGCTCCATCGACCGATGCGGCACCGCCGGTAAAGTCGGCGGCCTTCGTCTCGCGCACGTCGCGGGCCTGGTTGTCCAGGTTCTCGACCGAGATCCGGGACAGCGACCCGACCCCAAGTCCGTAGCCGATCACGAGATCAGGGTGTTCGTTGTGGACGTGCACCTTGACCGCCCTGGGGTCCCCGGCAACGAGCACCGATTCCCCGATCGACTGCAGGTGATCGCGGACGGCATCAACGTCAAGACGCTCCCCCGGGCGGGCCTGGAGGAGATACATCGTCTCGTACCCGAACCCTTCATCGGCCTGCGCCACCAGGACGGAGGGCTTCATCGGGCCAGCGCCGGCCGTCGCGTCGGCCGCGGGAGCCTGGCCGATCAGGAACAGCAGGGCGCCCTGGATCAGGCGATACAGGCCCTGCCCGCCTGAGTCGACGACGCCTGCCTCACGAAGGATTGGCAGCAGGGACGGGGTGCGGGCGACCGACTTCTCAGCCGCGTCCAGCGTCACGGTCAGCACGGTTTCGATGTCGTTGGCGCCCTCGGCAGCCGTTACCGCCGCGGCTGCCGCCTCGCGGATGACGGTCAGGATCGTGCCCTCGACGGGCTTTGCCACCGCGCTGTAGGCCGCTTTCGCGCCGGAGTCGAGCGCGTTGGCCAGGTCCAGGCCATTGAACCGGCTCTTCCCGGCGAGTCCCTCGGACATACCTCGGAGGATCTGACTGGTGATCACGCCGGAATTCCCGCGCGCCCCCATCAGCGCCCCGAACGAGGCGGTGGCGGCAATTCGTTCCGCAGGCGCCTTGGGCCCGGCACCCTCGGCCTCGAGCAGGGCCGCCTTGACGGTGGCCAGCATGTTGCTGCCGGTGTCGCCGTCCGGGACCGGGAAGACGTTCAGGCTGTTGATCTCCTCGACGTAGGACTCGAGGTTCGCCACCGCCGCCCGGAAGGCGCCCAGCAGACCCGCCCCATCGCACGCCCGCCGGACCATCAGGCGACGTCCGTGCCGCTGTCGGCCAGGTCCGAGCTGCCCACGGCCGGATGGCGCGGTGGCTGCGGCGGTTGGGTTCCGGGAGAGGCCTCCAGGCCGCCGATCCGGATCCTGAGTTCATCCACCTCACGAGCGAGGGCCCGCCGGATCCCGTAGCGGACGGCGGAGTCGACCTGCCTGGCAACCTCCGCAACCGGGAGTCCCGCGATGACCCGCAGGCGCAGGCCGATCTCCAGGCGCTCCCCGGTGACGGCGATCCGGATGCCCGGCGTGCGCCCGACGAGCGCGGCTTGCAGCCGCTCCAGCATGCCGGCCTCGAACCCGGCCACGCCGTACGATCCGACCACGGCAGCGCGGGTGATGTCGGCGGCGGCTCTGCGGGTCGCCAGGGCTCGACCGGGGATCTCGTCGGTGGGCAACGGGCGAAGTCCTCGACAGCCCGGGCGGGCCGACCGTCGGGGCCGCCCTGGGTGCGTGCTATCATACCGCCCCGTCTGGGCATAACCGGCCTGGCGCACCCACGAATCCAACTCCGAGGACATCATGGCCCGCTCCTGCGCAATCTGCGGCAAGACATCGATGGGCGGATTCAATCCCCAGTCGTCGGGGATGAACCGGGTCCGCGCCCATCGTCGCTACCAGCCGAACCTGCAGCCGCTCGTCATCGACCAGGGCGGGACGCCCACCAAGACGCTCGCGTGCACTCGCTGCCGACGAACGCTCACCAAGCAGGCCCGCTAGGGCCCACCGTCCCGGCGCACGGCGCCGCGCCAGCACGATGACCGGCCCGCATGTTGGCCGGTCGTTCTGTATCCAGCGCCGTTCCGCCCGGTCAGGTCGCTGAACGCGCCCCCGTGTCCAGCCACAGGGTGAACGGTCCGTCGTTGACGAGTTCCACGGCCATCTCCGCCCCGAAGGTGCCGGTCCCGACCGAGGCCACGCCCGCCGCGCGCAGCCGCGCCGCAACGCGTTCGTAGAGCCGGGCGGCTACCTCCGGCACGGCAGCGTCGAGAAATCCGGGGCGGCGTCCACGGGACGTGTCCGCGTACAGCGTGAACTGACTGACCACGATCGCCTCGCCACCCACGTCCAGGATCGATCGATTCGTTCGGCCAGCGTCGTCCCGAAAGATTCGAAGCTCGACGATTCGCTGCGCCAGCGCGTCGGCCGTCGCCTCATCGTCGTCACGACCGACGCCCAGGAGCACCAGCAGACCGGGGCCGATCTCGGCGACCGTCTCCGTCTCGACCCGGACGGAGGCGCGCGAGACGCGCTGGAGGAGGGCTCGCATCAGCGCGAGATGGTGCCGAGGGCCGCCCGCCACAGGCCGCCGATGATCACTCCCCAGGGAAGCAGGAGGAGGGGCGAGTCTGCGCCCCCCAGCCAGCCGCCCTTGACAACCGCGACAACCCCGATCGCACCGAAAGCCGCGACGATCAGTCCCTGCCGGACGATGTTCCAGCGCACCCGGCCGGCGGCCCGACCGAAGGCGCCCCGGTCCCCGGCCTCCCCACGCTCGACGGCGGCCTCGACCGCCGGGTTGGCGGCCTGGTCCACGCCGCGGCGGAACCAGCCGGGGGCATGGACGATCGCGAAATAGGCTGCCAGCGCATACGCGATTCCGCCGAACAGATCCACCACGTAGTGGTCCGCGAGGTACACGATCGAGAACCAGACGCAGGCGGCATACACGAGCAACAGCCAGCCTGGTCTCCCGAAGGCCCGTCTGGCGAAGAGGAAGGCCAGGAAGGGGTACCCCGCATGCAGCGACGGGAACGCGGCAACCTGGTTCGGATTGACCTCGTAGACGGTATAGCTATACACGTAACGGCCCTCGAACCCGAACAGTCTTGCGAGGTCGTCGAAGCCCTGAGCCTTGAGATAGGTGATCGCCGGGAGGCCGTCCGGACCCGGGATGAGTCCGCGATCGGCCGCCCACCAGGGCGGGGCCACCGGCAGGATGAGATAGGTCGCAAACGCGGCCATGGACAGCAGGATGAGCGCTGCGATGTAGTCGTAGTAGGCCCTCCGGCGACGAACCCAGAGCAGGAAGGCGACCGCGATCGGCAATGGAAAGTGGAGGAAGTAGAAGATCGTCCCCGCGATGGCCCAAGGGTCCATGCCGCTCAGCGGGTGGAGCGCTTCCTGCAGCACCTGGGTCGGCAGGAAGCCGCCGAAGACGGCCCGCTCCAGGGCGAGGACATCTGCCGCGTGGACGACCCGGTTCAGGTCATCCGCGTACCCGCGCATGAGCTCGTAGGCAAGGAAGAGACCGATGAACGGTACCCAGTCGCGGATGAACAGCCGGCCTCGTCCAAGGAGGACGGCCGCCAGGCCCAGGGCGATGAGCATGACATCCGGGGTGATCGATACACCGCTCACGATCATCAGCCCCGACAGGAACACGACGTAGCCGACGATCGTGATCAGCAGGAGCCGATCGTTGCGTCGGTGCAGATCCGCGTTCTCCGCGGCAGCCGCCGTCAGCGGCATCGGCACGGCGGGCAGGGCTTCGCCGATCGGCGCCACCTCTTCGGTCACGGCAGGTCCTTCGGGTGCGGCGGCCTCGGCGCCGCTACGTACGGCGGCTCGGGCATTCCCGCTGCGCGCCAGGCCGCGGCCTCGCTGGCGAGGGAGCGGAGGCGGGCGCCGAACCGGTCCGCAGCGGCAGCCTCGGACGATGCCGGCAGGAGGACTTCCCAGTCGCGCTGTTCATCGAGAACTTCGAGATCGATCGGTCCGGCCCGAAAGATGAAGACGGGAATGCCGGCACGCTCGATCTCGCCTTGAATCGTCCGGGCGAGATGGCGCGGCAGCGTGCTGATCGTGACCATGCGGTCCCGTGGAATCGGCGGAACGCCGGCGTTGAGCGTGTACTGGTAGCCCTCGTCGGCCAGTGCTCGCACGAGCCGAATCTCGCGGCCCATGTCGCGGCCCTTGATCCAGAGTGCCGAGCCGACGACCAGGACGTCGGCTCCGAGTCCGCCCACCAGCTCAGCCGTGTCGCGACTCACGCCCCCGTCGACGTGGACCTCGGCGCCATGCAATTTGTGGGACAAGTAATCGCGCGCGGCGAGGATCTTCGCCCGCGCGACGTCGGCCATGAACGCCTGGCCCCCGAACCCGGGCTCCACGGTCATGACCATGACGATATCGAGCAGTCCACGGTACGGCTCGAGGTCCGTGAGCGGGGTCCCGGGTCGCAGTGCCAGGCCGGCGGCCCGACCCGCTGCACGAATCTCGCGCAGGGTCGGTTCGATCGGCTCGTCGACCTCGACATGGAGGGTCACCGAATCACTGCCGGCGTCGAGGTACTGATCGACATAGCGCCCCGGCTCCGAGATCATCAGGTGGGCATCGATCGGCAGGCGTGTCCGTCGGCGGAGCGCCTTTACCGTGCGCGGGCCAAAGGTCAGGTTCGGCACGAAGTGGCCATCCATCACGTCGAGATGGATCCGGTCTGCGCCCTCCTTCTCGGCCCGCCGCACGGCATACGCCAGATTCCCGAGGTCGGCATCGAGAATGCTGGCCGCAACCCGGGCGCGCCCGAGCGTGACGGCAGGCTGGGCGGTTGCCCGTGAACGACGGGCCATCAGTCTTCGATCTCGATCTGGAGCGCCTCAGCGCTGCGCTCGCCACGGAACGCGGCCGCCGATGCCTCGACCAGACGTGCGCGGCGGCGAGCAACAGCGGCGGCCGGCGGTGCGCCCGCCCGGTCCGCGGCCAACTGCCCGCAGGCTGCCCCGATCTCCTGGCCGCGATTGCGCCGGATCGTGACCGCCAGACCGGCCGCCATCAGTCGATCGGCAAATCGCTCGATGACCACCATCGGACTGGCGGTCCACGGAGTATGGGCGACCGGATTCATCGGGATCAGATTGACATGTGCCAGTGTCCCGCGGAGGACGCTTGCCATCGCGTCGGCATCCAGATCGGTGTCGTTCACGCCGTCGATCATCGTGACCTCGTAGCTGATTCGCCGTTTCGTGGCGGCCGCGTGCGCCCCCGCGGCGGCGACCACTTCGGCGACCGGCCAGCGCCGGTTCAGCGGTACCAGGACGTCGCGCAATGGGTCACGGGCTGCATGAAGACTGATCGCAAGGGTGAACTGCGGGCCGAGCGCCGTCAGGCGGCGAATGCCCGGCACGACCCCCGAGGTCGAGACCGTGATGTGGCGTGCCCCGAGGCCGAGCCGGGCTGGATCGTTGAGGGCTTCGACCGCCTCGAGCACGCGGTCGAGGTTCAGGAGCGGCTCGCCCATGCCCATGAACACGATGTTGGTCAGGCGTCGGCCCAGTCCGGCCAACCGGCGGGCAGCCCCGCGCACCTGATCCAGGATCTCGGCCGTCTCCAGATCTCGCCCGAACCCGAGCTCGCCGGTCGCGCAGAACGGGCAGCCGACCGCGCAGCCGGCCTGGCTGGAGATGCACAGCGTGTTCCGCTCGCGCCGGTCCGAGGCGGCCGGGTAGTGCATCAGGACGCTCTCGATCGCCACGTCATCCGCCAGCCGATGGAGTGCCTTCTCCGTGCGCCCTCCGTCGGTCACGGTCAACTCGGTGTCGACCAGGGTGTCCCAGCGGAACGCGGCCGCCAGGTCCGCCCGGGTCTGGGCCGGCAGCGTTGAAATGGCTCCCGGGTCGGCGATGTCCGTCCGCCAGACCGCGTCGAGGACCTGCCTCGAGCGGAAGGTCGGCTCGCCGCGTTCGTGGAACCAGGCTTCCAGCGTCGCCGGGGTCTGGCCGGCGATCCCGGGGCGCTCGGTGTTGACCGGGGACGCCGGGGGTACGAGGACACGGAGCGTCTGGTTGGGCATTCGCGGCGCATTGTCGCACGAGGCCCGGACCAGGGCGGACACCCCGACATCTTGGTCCGGTCAGGCGGTCGACATGGACCCGCGTTCCCGCATCGCGCTCCAGACTCTCGGCGCCGTCATCGGAAGTTCCGTCGGACGCGTGCCGGTGGCCGCCGCCACCGCGTTCGCAATTGCCGCCGCGCCGCCCACGACCGCGGCCTCGCCGATGCCCTTTGCCCCGAACGGGCCATCCGGCGCGGGTACCTCGACCACGGCCGGCGTCATCCACGGGATGTCCCCCGCGCGTGGGAGGGCATAGTCGAGGAACGTGGCGGAGATGAGCTGACCGGTCTCGTCGTGGACCATGGCTTCGAGCAGCGCCCAGCCGACGGCCTGTGCCGCGCCGCCATGCTGCTGTCCGGTCACGAGGGCCGGGTTGAGCGTGCGCCCAACGTCCTGGGCCATGTCGAACGCGAGGAGCTTCACGACGCCCGTCTCAGGATCCACACGTACGTGGGCCAGGAACGCTGCTACGGACGGCGCGAGGCTCGTGTGCGCCGAAGTCGCGTGACCCTCGATCGGCGCGCGAGCAGCACGATCGTTGGCGCGAACGAGCTTCGCCACGGCCAGTCCCCTTCCGGGTGTTCCTCGAGGCCGCACGATGCCCTCGACGATCTCGAGATCCGCCTCCGCGATCTCGAGCTCAAGGGACGCGGCATGGAGCAGCTGGCGCCTGGCGTCCTCGGCCGCCAGTCGAACCGCACGACCGGCCGAATAGGTGACCGTGCTGCCGCCGCTGCCCGGCGACGGCGGAGCGCTTCCCGTGTCGGCCGTGACGATCTGGACATCGTCGGGTGAGATCCCGAGCACTTCCGCGGCGATGGCCTGGAACGCACCGTTCGAGCCGGACATGTCCACCACGCCGGTGACGATCTGGACCGTCCCGTCCGGCGACACCCGACAGAGCGCCGCGGCTGCGTCCTTGCTGCCCGGCCAATAGCCAATGGACAGACCGATCCCCTCGCCGGCCGGCAGATCAGCTCGCGCCGCCCAGACCGGCCGACTGGCGATCACATCGAGCACCTCGGGCACGGCCAGCCGGGCCCAGGGCTCCTGATCGACCATCGGGTCACCTTCGACGGCGCCGTTACGACGGCGCAGCTCGATCGGATCCTGGCCTAACAGGCCGGCCATCTCGTCGACGACCGACTCGAGGGCAAACGCGGTCGGCGGCCCGCTCGGACCACGGTAGGCGCCGACGCCGACGCGATTGGTGAGCACGCCGTAGCCACTGATATCGACCGCCGGCCAGCGGTATGGACCGGCGATCAGGACCGCCGCCAGGGCGTCCGTACTGAAGTCGTCGTACGCGCCGGCGTCGGCCACGATGCGCGCCCGGATCGCACTGAAACGGCCGTCCGCGGCGGCGCCGATCTCCACGTCCATGTCGAACGCCTGTGACGGATTCGTGGCCAGGAAGTCCTCCCGGCGTTCGAGGACCAGACGCACCGGCCGGCGCAACCGGAGCGCGGCGGCGGCGGCGATGGGCTCGAGGATTCCCCACTTGCCGCCGAACGCGCCCCCGAGCGGAGCCGGCACGACGCGGATGCGATGGGTGGGAATCCCGAGGACACGTCCCAGGTCCTTGCGCAATCCGAAGATCCCCTGCGTGCTCGCCTCGACGACCAGGGTCTCGTCGTCGTCAAGCCAGGCCACGCAGGCCTGCGGTTCGAGATAGCCCTGATGGACCCACGACGTCCTGAAGCGACGACGGACCCGCACGGCCGCCGCCGCGAACGCGGCCTCGACGTCTCCCGAGCGATAGCGAGTCCGGCCGCTGACGTTCGCGGACCACGGTTCGCCATCGATGGAAACGTCGCCGACTCCCCCGACGGCGGCGTGGGTCTGGGCGTCCATCGCCGGCGCGCCGGCGGCAGCGCCCCCGTCGCCGGCTCGTGCCGATGGCGCTCCCTGGACCATCGCTGCAAGCGGATCGACCACCGGTGGCCGCGGCTCCAGATCGACCAGGACGAGATCCAGCGCGTCAGCGGCTGCGGCCTCCGTCTCGGCAAGGATCACCGCAACCGGTTGTCCGGCAAAGAGCACCTCATCGATCGCCAACGCGTGGGCGAGCCGGTCCCGGCCGGAACGAAGCGCCAGGTCGGCTGCGGTCAGGACGGCCACCACCCCGGGGACGGTGAGCGCATCAGCAATCTCGATCGATCGGATCCGGGCATGGGCACGGGTCGCGAGCACAAGGCGGGCGTGGAGTACGCCCGGGTGCGAACGGTCGGCCACGTAGCGCAGCGCGCCGGTCACCTTGACCCTCGAATCGGATCGTGGGCGGCTGATGCCGACCCCGTGGGCGTGGGTCACCATCAGGCGCCGGGCTTGAGGGCTTCAGCAGCGGCGTCGGGAGCGCGGCCGGCGTGAGTCGGGCCGGACGCGGAGACCACGGCGCCGACCAGATCGGGGCGACCACGCAGAAGCTCCCCGATCGTCATCGGGCGGCCGCCGGCCGGTTGCACGCGCACCAGGCGCAGTCGATCCTGCGTGGTGACCACGGCCAGCCCACGCCCGTCCCGGACCAGTGTGCCCACGGAGTCGTCCGGATCCGCGGGACCGATCTCGGCCTCCAGCACCACGAGTCGGTCCGACCCGACCTCCAGAAAACTGCCCGGCCACGGACGATGCGCGCGCACCTGGCGCTCGAGGGCCACGGCGGTGTCCCGGGGATCGAGCCTCCCGTCGGCGCGCCGGAAGGGCCGCGTGAGCGTGGCCGCACGGTCGTCCTGGGCAACTGCCGGAGCACGCCCTGCCAGCACGGCCGGGAGGACCTCGGCCAGAATTCCGGCCCCCGCGATGGCCGCCTGCCTCGCGAGGGTGGGTGCGTCTTCGGTTCCTGCGAGGGGCCACGAGCGACGGGCAATCACCGGTCCGGTGTCCAGGCCCGTGTCCATCTGCATGATCGCGACGCCGCCCGCTTCGTCTCCCGCCAGGATCGTCGCCGCGATCGGCGTCGCCCCCCGGTGGCGCGGGAGGAGCGACGGATGAACATTGAGGATCCCGAGCCGCGGCACATCGAGGAGCGCCGGCGGGACGATCTGCCCGAAGTCAGCCAGCACACCGAGGTCCGGCGCGAGGCCACGAATCGACGCGAGGGCATCGTCGGAACGGATCCGCCCAACCTGCAGGAGCGTCAGGCCCAACCGGCGGGCGACGACGGCAACTGGTACGGGCGTGGGCTCGCCGTGACGCCCGGCAGGCCGATCCGGTGGTGTCACCACGCCGACGACGGCGATGTCCGCCCGCCCAACGAGCATGTCGAGGATCGGAACCGCGAACGAGCCGGAGCCGAAGAACACGGTCCGGACGGGCGGCGCGGCATTCGCCTCGGAGTCCGGCTCCACGGGAGGACGCGGGTCCTTCACGCGAGAACGGGCGTCCGGACCTCGTCGGACGTGGCGGCGCCGTCGGCGGCGTCGTCCTCATCGCTTGGCCCAACGGCGATCAACTCGTCCATCGAGGCGAGATAGTCGATGTACAGCTTGCCATCCAGGTGATCCAGCTCGTGCTGCAGCGCGCGACCAAGGAGGCCGGACCCGGCCACCTTGATCTTGCGGCCGGCGCGGTTCTGGGCAACGACCCAAACACGCTCCCGTCGCGTCACGTACGCGGCGTAGCCAGGGATGGACAGGCAGCCCTCAAGATCGCGATCGTCTCCGGTCGACTTGACCATCCTGGGATTCACCAGCTCGTGCAGCGTCCCTTCGACCTCGATGACACAGGCATCGACGGCCTCGCCGAGCTGCGGGGCCGCGAGCCCGACGCCCGGAGCGGCCCGCATCGTGTGGGCGAGGTCATCGAGCAACTGATGCAGGTACTTGCCGAAGCTGTCGACCGGTTGACCCTTCAGCCGAAGTCGGGGGTCGCCGAGGAGCAGGATGGGACGGACGCTCATCGGCGCAGTATAGGTGAGCCGAACAGCGGCCCCTGATCAGGGCGCGGCCTTGGCCGCGCCCTTCAGCCCGAGTTCAGGCCGCTATGCGTCCTTGCCCGCTGCTTCGTTGTCCGCGTTCGCGCCAGCCTCTGCCTCGGCCGCGCGGCTGGCCTGATCGCGGCGCAACTCGGTTGCGAGGTCTCGCGAGCGCGCGGCGATACGCGTGCCGGCCTCGGCCGTGAGCTCGGCAGCTCGGGCTGCAATGGGACCTGCCTTCTCGCCGGCGACGACCGCGAGCTCGGCGGCTTTCGCGCTGACCTGGCGAAGCACGGGACCCGCCTGTTCGGTGATGTTTTCGATCATCGACTGGAGCTGGGACAGCCACTCGCGAGCACCAGACTCGGTTCCCTCATCGGCCTTCCCCTCGCCGGCGGTCTCGTCGGTCCAGGCAAAGGACTCGTCAGCCTCGGGTGCCGACTGCTGGTTGTCCGTGCGGTCCTGCGTCTCGATGTTCATGGTTGCACTCCTCTCGTTCGCGGCTTCGCGAACCGTCTGTTGTGGATCCCATTGTCGCCGGTTCAGCGTTCTTTGCACATCGACGGCCCTTGCCTGCGCTCCCACGTCCGGTTCAGAGCAGTGATTCGGGATCCACATCAACGGACCATGGCGGGCCCGGTGGGTCGCCCAGCACGGCGATGGGATCGTCCCCGCGGAGGACGAGGTTGAAGCGCCAGCGATCGGCGCGCCGGGCAATGTAGGCGGGTGCCGGACCGATCACCTCGACCGCCGCCCGGAGCTCGGCCGCGCGGGCGCGGAGCTGTTCCGCGTAGGCATCCGCCACCGTTTCGGCGGCGGTGCGATCGGCCAGCGCCACGGTCAGCTTGACCAGCCTGCCGAAGGGCGGTGAACGGAAACGCCGGCGCAGGACCAGCTCCGCGTCATAGAACGAGGCTGGGTCTCCGAGCGCAACGGCCCGGATCGCAGGGTGATCGGGTTGATAGGTCTGGAGCACCGCGTGCCCCGGGCGATCACCTCGACCGGCGCGGCCCACAGCCTGCACGAGGAGCTGGTACGTCCGCTCGGCAGCCCGCTCGTCGGGCAGATTCAAGGCCACATCCGCCGAGACGATCCCGACGAGCGTGATTCCAGGCACATCGAGCCCCTTGGTGATCAGGCTGGTGCCGACCAGGATGTCGATGCGGC
This sequence comes from Candidatus Limnocylindrales bacterium, assembly GCA_046714395.1. Lineage (GTDB taxonomy): Bacteria > Chloroflexota > Limnocylindria > Limnocylindrales > CSP1-4 > UBA5189. The sequence goes on from JBKKBB010000072.1 coordinate 41,496, forward strand.
CGTCGGCGAGGTCATCGAGGATGCGCGTCGCTGCGCCTCGACGTTCCACCACGTCCCGATCGAGCCTCGCGACGCGGTGTCCGGGAAACGCTTCACGCACCTCTCGCTCGAGTCGCTCGGTACCGCCGCCGAGGTAGCGGATCCGGGCGGACTGGCAGCTCGGACAACGTGTGGCGAGCGGGCTGGCCCGGCCGCAGTGGTGGCAGCGGAGGGTGATTCCGGCCTGGTGGTAGACGAGCGGCCGGGTGCACTCCGGACAGGCCTGCACGGTCCCGCAATCACGACACAGGACCACCGAGGCCGATCCCCGCCGATTGATGACCAGGATGACCTGCTCGCCGGCCGCGCGATCAACTCCCCCGATGGCGGTCACGAGCGCCCGGGACAGCATCCCGCGCTGACCGGCGGCCAATTCCTGGCGGAGATCCACGACCTCGATCGTCGGGGGCCGCCCCGATAGCCGGTCCGTCAGCCGAAACCGCCGATAGGTTCCGTCGCGGGCACGACCCTCGGTCTCGACCGCCGGTGTGGCGGAGCCCAGAACCACCACGGCGCCGGTCTGCGCGGCCAATCGGACCGCCGTGTCGCGGGCCTGGAAGCGAGGCGTTCGATCACTCTTGTAGGCCGGATCGTGTTCCTCGTCGACGATGATGAGGCCCAGATCCTCAACCGGGGCCAGCATCGCCAGACGGGTGCCGACGACCACGTCGACGGCCCCGGCCCGGATGCGTCGCCACTCGTCGGATCGCTCGCCGTCGGACAGGCCCGAGTGCACCAGCCCGATGTCGATCCCGAGGTCCACCCGGAGTCGATCAACCAGGGGCAGCGCAAGGGCGATCTCCGGCACCAGAACGAGCGTGCGGCGGCCGGTTGCGAGGCATGCCTCGATCGCCGCGGCGTAGATCGCGGTCTTGCCGCCACCGGTCACGCCATCGAGAAGGAGCGGGATGGAGGCGCTCGACGCCAGGGCCATCTGAATGGCCTCCACGGCGGCCGCCTGTTCCTCGCTCAGCGGGGCCGTCGATGGCCGCGCGCCGCGCCGCCCCGGCAGGCGGGTCCCGAGCGGGCGGCGCGGCGCCTCCCGCGCGACCACTCGCACGAGTCCACGAGCAGCAAGACTGCCCACCACCGAGCCGCCATGGCGCGTGGCGAGTTCGGCGGCCGCGACGCCCGGGGAGCCCGCCCGGTCGAGTTCCTCGAGGGCGGCTTTCTGGCGCGGGCCGAGCGGCCGTGCCCGGCCGCGGCTGTCTGCCGACGAGCTCGCCTCCTCGGGCGCGCTGTCTCGAAACGTGCGCTGGACGAGGCGAATGTAGCGTGGCCCGGCTGCGGCGCCGATCAGGGTCCAGTCGAGTTCGATCCGCCCGGCCTCCCGGAGCGCCCGCAACCGGCGCAGAAGGCCGGCGCGTCCTTCCGGGGTGTGCAGTCGCCGCACAGGACGAGGACCATCACCCAGCTGCTCGAGGATGGCCTCGTCGGCCCGCTCGATCGATCCCTCGATCGATCGCTCGGCGTCCGACGCCGCGGGGTCCGAGGACTTCGAGTCCGGACGTCGCTCGGCGACGAGTTCGAGGCGCTCGAGCAGGCCCGGCGGCAGCATGGCCCGGAGCACCAGCCCCGGCGGTGCCAGGTAGCTCGCAGTGATCTCCCTCGCCAGGAGCATCGACGCAGCCGGCAGGAGCGGGCCATCCGCACGAACCCGGTCCAGGATCGGCTTCGCGATGATGCCCTCGGCGATCGACGTGGTTTCGAGGACGATGCCGAGCGCCTGGCGCCGCCCGAATTCGACCAGCACGGCCTCACCATCGGCCAGCGGTTCGAGGCGCCCGGGAACCCGGTAGGTGAAGGCTCGGTCGCCGCCCGCCCCGGCTGCGTCGATCGCGACGGCAACGAAACGGTTCCCCTCCGGTCCCGTCGCGTCGTCATGCTCCTCCCCGGCCTCGGAGAGCCCGAGCGTCGCCTGGTTCGGCCCGGTCGCCATCAGCCGACGGTCGCTAGATCCGTGTCCGGCGATGCAGGTAGGCAGCCTTCTCGCTGAGGATGATCTCGTGGATCCTCGTCGCGGTGCGCCCGATCTGGCCCGTCTCGTTGACCACCACGTGGTCGTAGTCCTCCTGCCGTGCAAGCTCGAGGGCGGCATTCCGCTGGCGGACGTCCAGTTCGTCGGCTGATTCCGTGGCCCGGGAGCGGAGGCGCTGGAAGAGGTCCTCGAGCGACGGTGGCACGAGAAAGATGAGCAGAGCATCGGGGACCCGCTGCTTGACCACGGCCGCCCCCTGCACGTCGATCTTCAGGATCACGTCGTGACCGCCCCGCAACGCCGCCCGGAGCTCGGCCCGAGGCGTTCCATACCAGTTTCCATGGACCTCGTTCGCTTCGAGCAACTCGCCGGCATCACGCAGGTCCACAAACGCCCGCTCGGTGAGGAACCGGTAATGGACGCCCTCGACCTCGTACGAGCGCCTCGGGCGCGTGGTACAGGTGACGGCGTAGTGGTAGTCGGGCACACGCGGCTCGGCGCGGAGCGCCTCGATCACGCTGTCCTTTCCGACGCCTGACGGTCCGGACAGGATCACGAGGACGGCGCCCGGGGCACCGAGCCGCAGATCGTCAGGTCCGGGCTCGGGTGCCTGGCTCACGTCGGAGTCGCTCACGCCGAGCCGCCCCGGAGGCGAGCCAGGACCTCCTCGAGGGGACCGGGCAGCGGGGCGGTCGCCCGAATCAGCTCGCCGGTCGACGGGGACGTGAGTTCGAGCCGCCAGGCATGCAGGAACAGGCGCTCGAGGCCCTCCGGGCCGCGCGCGGATGTGCCGGTCCCGTAGACCCGATCCCCGGCCACCGGGTGCCCGATGGCGTCCAGGTGGACGCGAATCTGGTGGGTTCGTCCGGTCACGAGATCCAGCTCGAGGAGCGTCCAGTCCAGAAATCGCTCGGTGACCCGATAGCCGGTCGTGGCCGGACGACCGTCCGGGACGACCGCCATCCGTGTTCGGTGCTTGGGGTCGCGTCCGATCGGCGCCTCGATGCGCCCGACGGCCGCCGCGACCGAGCCCTGGACGAGCGCGAGGTACGTCTTCTTGATCCGGCGCGCCTTGAGCTGGGCCATCAGGCTGCCCTGGGCCAGATCCGTACGGGCGACCATCAACAGTCCGCTCGTATCTCGGTCGAGCCGGTGGACGATACCGGGTCGCCGGACCCCGGCGATTCCCCCAAATCCCTGTGGCCCGGCCCGGCCTAGCAGCGCGTTGACGAGCGTCCCGTCGGCATGGCCAGGCGCCGGGTGAACGACCAGCCCGGATGGCTTGTTGACGATGAGCAGGTCGTCATCCTCGTAGATGACCGCGACGTCGATTTCCGGTTGCGCCAGCGGCGTCGCGGCCGCTGGTTCGGGGATCTCGAGGCGCAGCTCGCTGCCGGGTTCCACCATCGTATTCGAACGAAGGGTCCGCTCGGCGAGGGTCAGCCGGCCCTCCGTGATCAACTTCTGGACATGGCTCCTGGACAACCCGGTCCGGTCGGTCACGTAGCGGTCCACCCGTATCGGAACGGCGTCGAGCGGAACCGACAGGACGTGGATACCCGGCGAGCCCGTTCGGAGCTCAGTCATTCGTCGCCACCGGGTCGGTCGGCGGGCCGGCGGCGTCACCAGTCAATGCCTCCGCGGTCGCCGCGGTCGCCGCGGTCGCCGGGCCCGATCGAGCGTCACCCGTCAGCGACGGCCAGATCGCCGTGGCAAGGAGCAGGACAATGGCGGCACTGATACAGGCATCCGCGACATTGAACGTATAGAAGCGCAGGTCCCCGATCCCGCCATCGACAAAGTCGATCACGTAGCCGAGTCGAATCCGATCGACGGCGTTGCCGATGGCACCCCCGAGCAGGAGCCCCAGGGTGAGCGTCATGTAGCCACTTCGGCCCGACCGGCCGTGGAGGACGACGATCAGCCCGATCACGGCGATGCTGAGGACCGCGAACAAGCCGACCTGCCCGCGAAACAGACCGAACAGCGCTCCGTCGTTCTCCGAGTACAGGAGCCGCAGGGCGCCGTCGAGAAAGACGAGCACGCGACCGCCGGACAGCTCGGATGTGATCCACGCCTTGGTGACCTGGTCCAGGGCGACGATGGCGGCGACAAGCGTGACGAACAGGATCCACAGGGGTCGCCCCGACCGCACCTCGGTCACGACGGCGGTCCGGCCGGGCCGCGCCGGATGGTGATCGTGGCGGGGCCGGCCTCGAGTTCAACGGTGGCGGTCATGGCGTCGGGCGGCCGCTCTGCCACCAGGGTGGCCAGCGTCTCCGTGGCAACCGCAGCCAGGTGTCGCGCCACACTCGGGGCCAGGTTCTCCACGTGGAGCTCGATCTGATCGTCAAGCTCGAGGGAGGCTTCCTTGCGCAGATCCTGAATGGCCCGCTGGAGCTCGCGCGCATCGCCCTCGGCACGGAGCTCAGGTGTCAGCTCGGTATCGATGACGACCACGAGCCCGTCGTCGTGGGCGACGGCGGTCCCGGGCCGGGGCATGGCCATGATCTCGACCTCGTCCGGGGCGAGGGTCTGTCCGGCGAGGACGACCGATCCATCGGCCTTTAACTCGACCCGGCCCTCGCGCGCCGCTTCCATGACCGCGGGTATGGCGGCCCCGAGCCGCTTTCCGACCCTGGGCAGGAGGACCTTGACCCGACGCTCGACCAGCCCCGACTCGTCCCCGATGAGCTCGACGGCGTGGACGTTGACCTCCTCGGCCACCAGCGCCACCAGGGCCTCGAGCTCATGCAGGTCGCCGCCGGGCAGGGCCAGCCAGAGGCGGGCGAGTGGTTGCCTGACCTTGAGATTGGAAGTGCCGCGCAGCGTTCGGGCCAGATCCACGGCCCGCCGGGCAATGGCCATCGCGGACTCGAGTCGTTCGGACCGCCAGGCCGCGAGTTCCGCCGCTGGATACGCTGTCAGATGGACCGAATGCGGGGCCGTCTGGTCTGTCTCGAGGGCGAGGTTGCCGTACATCTCCTCGGCCACGAACGGCAGAATCGGGGCGACGACCCGGGCGACGGCCACCAGCGCTCCGTGGAGCGTGGAGAAGGCGGCCGCTCGATCTGCGCCGGTGCCCCGCGAGAAGCGCTTCCGGGACAGGCGCAGGTACCAGGTGGACAGATCGTCGATATAGGTGTCGACCAGCCGGGTCGCCCCGAGCGCGTCGTAGTCGCGCAGGCGCTCCTCCACGGCAGCCGCGAGCCCGGCGCTCCGCGACAGGATCCAGCGATCCATCGGCGAGCGCTCGGATGGCGGTGGGTCCGCCGGTCCGGGTGTCCAGCCCGCCAATCGGGCGTAGGTCCCGAAGAACGCGTACACGTTCCACAACACCAGCAGGCGCCGGCGCGCATCGTCGGCCGCGTGCCACCCGAACAGGATGTTGTCATCCGGCCGCGAGGACATGTACAGCCAGCGCATGACGTCGACGCCCATCCGTTCGGCCGCTTCGTCGAACTCGATCGCGTTGCCCCACGACTTGTGCATCGCCCGGCCGTCCTCCGCGAACAGCGTGGCATAGCCAAAGATCGTCTTGAACGGCGCCTCGCGCCGAAGGACTGTGCTCATGGCCAGCATCGCGTAGAACCAGTTTCGAAACTGGCCGGGGAAGCTCTCGGTCACGAAGTCGGCCGGGAACCACTCCGCCCAGAAGTCCGGATCCTCGCGAAAGTGAAGGGTCGAGAACGGGACGATGCCCGCGTCGAGCCACGGATTGCCGACGTCGGGGATGCGCCGCGCGGTGCCGCCGCAGGCCTGGCAGGCGATGACCACCTCATCGATATGCGGTCGATGTGGCGTGTGTCCCTCGAACGTATCCCAGCCCGACACCGCCCGATCGTGGAGGTCCTTGCGCCCGCCGAGCACGTCGAAGCCACCGCAATCCGTGCACTCATAGATCGGGAGGGCCAGGCCCCAGTAGCGCTTCTTGCTGATCATCCAGTCGTGCATGTTCAGCAGCCAGTCGAGCTCGCGTTCGTACCCGAAGGCAGGTATCCAGCGGATCGCATCCACGGCTTCCATGATCTGGTACCGCAGGCTTCGGTCCACCTGCTCCTTCGAGAGCGTCGTGCGCGGCTGGTCGTAGACCTCGCCCATGCTGATGTACCACTCATCGACGAGGCGGAACACCAGCGCGGTCCCGCACCGCCAGCAGTGTGGGTAGCGGTGGTTGATGGTTTCGAGACGCTGGAATCGACCCTCGCGCCGAAGCTGCTCAACGATCGGCTCGGTCACGTCCCGGACGTCGCGGCCGGTCAGTGCACCGAACCCCTCCAGGAAGATGCCCGCCTCATCGAGCGGCGCAATGATCGGCAGGCCCAGCGACTTCCCGAGGACGTGGTCCTCGGTCCCGCAACCGGGTGCGATGTGGACGATCCCGGTCCCCTCCTCCTCGCCGACCTCTGACCAGGCGACGACACGGTGCTCGTAGGGCGTGCCTGGCTTCGACCCGGATCCCTCGGCGAAGGCAGCCTGGACCGCCGGCAGCGCGTCGAACGGGCCGGAGTAGCGCCAGCCCACGAGGTCACTGCCCGGACGCTCCTCGAGGACCTCGAAACCACCTTCGAGCGCGGTCTTGACCGTGCCCTTGCCCAACCAGAACGTGTCGCTCCCCTGGCGAACCTGGACGTAGCGCAACTCGGGCCCGACCGCGGCCGCGACGTTCGACGTCAGCGTCCACGGCGTGGTGGTCCACACGAGGAGGGATTCCCCGGCTCGATCGAGCAGCGGGAACCGGACGGTCAGACCGGGATCGTCGCGGTCCTGATAGCCCTCGTTGACCTCGGTCTGCGATAGCCCCGTCCCGCAGCGCGCGCACCACGGCATCGTGTCGTGGCCCTTGTAGATCCAGCCGCGCTGATGGCACTCGGCAAGAAAGCCCCAGATCAGGTCGTTGTTCTCGTTGCTGAACGTGAAATAGCTGCCGCCCAGCTCGGGCATGCCGAGACGCCCGACGATCATCTCGACCGTATCGGTGATCGGCCCGTTTGGACCCTGGACGGTGACGACCTGGGACGGATCTGCCGCGAGCTGATCGCGCAGGCGGCGCAGTTCGTCGGGATCGTTCCAGTCCATCCAGTAACCGAGACGGATGGACTGCTCGGTCTGGCGCGCCGCATAGGTGAGGACCCGCTGCTTGCACAAACTGACGAACTCGGCGATGCCGTATGCCTCGATGTCACGCTTTGACGTGAACCCGAGGTCGCGCTCCACGTTGACCTCGACCCACAGGCCCTGGCAGTCGAACCCGTTCTGCCAGCGTTGCGCCTCGCCGAGCATGGCGTGGAACCGCTGAAACAGGTCCTTGTAGGTGCGCCCCCAGGCGTGGTGAACGCCCATCGGGTTGTTCGCCGTGATCGGGCCGTCCAGAAAGCTCCAGTGCGGGCCGTCGGCGTTCTGAGCCCGCAGCTGGGCGAACGTGCCGCGCTCCCGCCAGTAGGCAAGGGTCTCGTGCTCCAGGGCGACGAAATCCGGGCGCGCCGGAACGGGTCGGAACATCTGGCCTCGCGAGGTGACTGAACTGGACGCCGGGTGTTCGGCGCCGTTGCCGATCCACCCAGGCGCGGTTGACGACGGGTCCGAGTATCCTACCCGCGATGCAGAACGCGCACGAGATGCGTCCGCGCCGACGCTCCTCGTTCGTCGCCGCGTTCCTGTCTCTTCTCTTCCCCGGGCTCGGTCATACCTATCTCGGCGCGTCGCGCCGTGCCCTCGGATTCGCCGCGCCGCCGATCCTCGTCGGCGCCCTCGTCGCCGGGATCGCCGTCCGCCTCGACGTGTTCGAACTCGCCGGTCTGGCCATCCAGGAGTGGTTCATCGCCGGGGTGTTCGTGGTCAATCTCGTGGCACTCGCCTACCGGGGCGCCGCGATCGTGGACGCCTGGCGTCTCGCACGCTGGATCCAGGCGAGTGACGCGGTTGGCGGTGGATCCGGGGCGGCGATCGCCCGCACCGCCGGCCGTCGCGGGACCTCGCGTTCGGGACCCGGAACCCTCCGCTCCGCCTCGGTGGCCGGGCTTGCCGCGGTGCTGCTGGTGATGAGCACTATCCATGTCGCGGTCGCCCGCTATGACGTGCTCCTCGCAGTCACGACGCGCTGCATCTTCGATTCGTCGGCGTCCGCCTGTGATGCGGCGCCGGCAACGTCGGCAGACCCTTCGGCGGACGCGACCGCGGCCCCCACGCCGGGCCCGAGCGCCGTCGGCGCGGCAGTCCCGGATGTCTCCGTCCCGCCCTGGAATGGCACCGAGCGGCTGAACATCCTGCTCATCGGCGCGGACGAGCAGGGCGGCGGCCACAACACGGACACCATGATCACGCTGTCCATCGACCCCCTCACCAACGAGGTGGCGATGTTCCAGATTCCGAGGGACACCGTCGACGTTCCCATCCCGCCCGGGCCTGCCCGAAAACTTTTTGGAAGCGTCTATGCGGGCAAGATCAACGCCTGGTTCGCCGCGATCCGCAACCGGCCCGATTTCTACCCCGGGACGGACGCAACCCGTGGCTACAACGGCCTGAAGGCCGTCCTCGGGGAACTCTTCGGTCTCGACATCAGGTATCACGTCGAGGTGAATTTCGAGGGCTTCGAGAAGATCGTGAACGCGCTCGGCGGCGTCACCGTCAACGTCCAGGTGCCGGTCGTGGACAACCGCTATCCGGCCGGCGGTGGCGCCCTGCAGCGGGTCTACATCCCGTCCGGCATGCAATCCATGAGCGGCGCCGATGCGCTTGTGTATGCCCGCTCCCGACACGGATCGACGGACTTCGACCGCAGCGCGCGTCAGCAGAGGATCCTGCTTTCGCTCCGTCAGCAGACGGACGTCGCGCGCATCCTGCCGCACGTGGATGACCTCGCGGCGGCGCTCGCGTCATCGGTCAGAACGGACATCCCGCGCGATCTCTTTCCGAAGTTGCTCGGACTTGCCGAGCAGGTCACATCGCGGAGCATCCGTTCGCTGATCTTCGCGCCTCCCTACTACCAGGACGAGGACGCCACGAGCCCGCGCGGGTACATCCTGGTCCCGCGACTTGAGCGCATTCGGGCCGCGGTCGAGGGTGCCTTCGAGGCCGATTTCGGTGGCGCGGACCGACGCGAACGACTCGCTCTCGAGGGAGCCGCGGTCTACGTCCTCAACGGCTCCGGAACGTCCGGCCAGGCCAGCCGGATCGCGGACTATCTCGACTTCCTCGGCATCGTCGCCTCGGCACCCAGTCAGAAGCCGGACGTGAGCGGCCTGCCCGGAACGACGCTCCGGGTCTACAACGGAGCCCGTGCCCTGATGCCGCTCACCGTGGCGGCGCTCGAAGCGCTGTTCGGGACGACCGCCGAGCTCGTGGATGACCCCACCGTGACCGCCGACATCGTGATCATCACCGGGACCGGCACGCCGACCCTGACACCGCCACCCTGACCCGACGGTTTGTCCCGGTGCCGCCTCGCCGGATGCGCACCCGGCCGACGCCGACCGCTGCGAAGGGGGTTCAGACCTTCTCTGTGACGCGATATTCGAGGTAGCGCCCGGCCATCAGGCGCGTCTGAGCGTCCAGCGCGGGCAGGTTCGAGAAGATCAGGCCGACCACCGGCAAGAGCAGCCATTGCATGCGGCTGACGATGTTGCGCAGGACGCCCCACTCGATTGGACGGGGCGGGGCAATCCGCTCCTCCACGTACATCAGCACGACCAGGCAGGCGAACGCGCCGGTCAGGAGCCAGGAAGCGTAGAGCGGCAGATTCTGCCCGAGCGTCGTCTCGGCGAAGGCCGGATTGAGCACGAGCGGCAGATTCGAGCCAAAGATGATGACAAACGGTGCGATGGCCCAGTTGAGGTGATCCAGCCACAGGTCGAGGAGACGCCGGATCCGGACCGACCGCGAGATCTCCGAATGAGCGAACGCGTTTCGGATGTAGTACGGGATGTCGGTCACGCCCCAGGCCCATCGGCGGATCTGGGTGTATTGCTCGACCAGGCTCCGCGGGTACGAACGGGCCCGCACGGCGTCGCCGTAGATCGGCATGAACAGCGGGATCGCCCGGAACTCGCCGCTGAAGCGGAAGAACGACTTCCAGTAGAAGCGGCTGTCCTCGGGGATCGCATCCGTCGCCCAGTAGTCCACCTCGTGGATCGTTTCCAGGTTCACCGAATAGGACGAGAAGCTGATCAGCTTCTCGGGCGTCAGGGATCGGCCCATGTGCACGTGGGTGGCCCCGATCGCGACGAGTCGCACCGGCAGGGGCGTCTCCCACATGTTGTTGTGGAACATCGGAATTGGCTGGTACAGCCGGCGGAACCGGTCGAGGTCGGTCAGGAACGTCCAGCTCAGATACCCGAAGTAGCCACGATGGACCCGATAGTCGGAATCCAGGTCGGTAACCATGACCTCGCGAGGGTCGAACCCGAGGCGCCCCAATTCGCGGTACAGCCAGCGCCCGCCAAAGGCCATGGCGCTGCTCTTGCCGACCACGATCCCGGGCTCGAGCGGGTCGAGGATGTGGAAGAAATGGAGGAAGCGGTCCCCGAATTCGGTCCGCAGCCGGGTCACGTTGTCGCGTCCAACGTCGTCCGTCTCGCGGGTGATGATCGCGACCATCAGCCGCTCGGTCGGCCAGTCCGCCTCGGCCAGCGCGCGGACCGTCTCGTGGAGCTTCTCGTACGGTTCCGTGTGGGTCGGCACGAGGGCGACGTGCCACAGCCGATCCGGGTTCGGAACCGCGGCACCGCGCCGGGCGAGGATGCGCAGCAGCTCCTTGCGCTCGAGGCGCAGCCGACCAACCTCGCGCTGCCCGCCGTGGGCGGCAACCCGGTTGCCCGATGCGACCAGTTCGTCAATCCTCCGCACCATGGCCGGCAGGCGCTCCTCGATCTCGGTGATGCGCCCCGCGACATCGCGCAGGGCGTAGGTCCGCGTGCGCCAGTCGATGTCCACCGTCCGCCGCAACATCGAGAAGGCGGCCACCACACCCCCGGTGAGCATCACGGCCTTGTACAGCCAGTACACGTCGAAGGTCAGGACGAACCAGGCCACGAGCTGGGGCCACCGGAACGATAGGGCGATACAGGCAACGATCAGGCCCCAGGTCACGGTGCCGGGCACCATCTCGAGGAGGCGCTGGACCGTCCGGGCTCGATCCGGCGCGACGTCGACGACCGAAACGCCCGGGCGCGACGAGTCAGCGTGCCCTGCCATCAGGTCGGATCGAATGGCGTCGCCGCCCTCAGCCACCCATGGGGATCGGGGTCAGCCAGTGCGAGAAGGCCGGCACGCGCCCGCGGACGGCGTCGAAGTATGCCTCCCGGATCGCACGCGTGATGGGGCCCGCCGCGCCTGTTCCGACCGGGCGATGATCCAGCTCGATGACCGGCGAGATCTGAACGCCCGTTCCGCACAGGAACATCTCGTCGGCGATGTAGATCTCTGTTCGATCGATCGAACGAACCTCCACCGGGAAGCCGAGACTCCCGGCCAGCTCCAGGATCGCCCGCCGGGTCACACCCTCGAGGATGTCGTCGCTGACTGGCGGCGTCAGCAGCACGCCATCACGGACGACGAACATGTTGGCCGCCGAAGCCTCCGAGGCGTGCCCGTCCGCGGTGAGCACCAACGCCTCGTCGAACCCGTTGAGCTCCGCCTCGCTCTTCTGGAAGGCCATGTTCACGTAGCCACCGACGATCTTGCCGCGTGCCGGCAGGGCATCGTCGGCGTTGCGGCGCCAGGTGGACGTCATCAGCCGGACGCCCTTGTCAGTGTCGATGTAGTCGCCGAACGGGACCGCGAAGATCACCAGGTCGTGCTCGAGGTGATGGAGTCGCACGCCAATCACTCGTGACGACTTGTAGAAGCAGGGCCGGAGGTAGAGATCCTCGCGCAGGCCGTTCCGGGCAGCCGTCTCGACGACCAGGCCGACCAGTTCGTCCGTGCTCTGCAGGTTGTCCATCAACAGGATGCCGGCGTTGCGCCGAATCCGCTCCATGTGCTCCGGCAGGAACAGCCCGAGGAGCGTCTCCCGCTCGGCATTCCAGTACGCCCGGATGCCCTCGAAGACGGCGGTCCCGTACATGAACGCGTGGGTCATCACGCTGACCTTGGCGTCTCGTTGCGGGACGAACCGACCCTCGAAATAGCAGATCAGGTCGTCCACGGCGGGCGCGGCCTTGGGGCCGGATTCGTTTGCGGCGGGCGCGTTCTCGGTGAGCATGATCGGCGGCTCCTGATGTTCGCGGCGATGGCCGCGGGACCTCGGGTTCGGCCGCGAGTATAGCGCGAGCCTATCCGGCCGCCCCAGCACGAGGCGGTGCTCAGGCCGGCTGCAGGATCGCCCCGACGACGAGCGCCAGATAGGCCAGGTAGAAGACGCCTCCGACGAGGAGGCTTCGGCCGGTCAGCCGACCCCGCCGGATCATCGGGACGAAGATCACGGCCATCGACAGGAACGCAATGCCGGCGGAGGCGAACGCCACGTACGAACCCGGAGCTATCACCCAGGCGGATGGGGCAAGAACGAGCGCCACCACGGTCGGCAGGCTTGCCTGGAAGACCATCGCGCCGGTGATGTTGCCCATGGCCAAGGTGTCCTTGCCCTGGCGGACCCAGATGATCGAATTGAACTTTTCCGGTAGTTCCGTCGCGATCGGGGCCACGATCAGCGCGAGCAGCACTTCGGACACGCCGATCGACGCCGCGAAGTGCTCAACCGCACCAACGAACGCGATTGCCCCCACGATGATGAAGCCCAGGGCCGCCACGACCTGGACGTTGACGACCCGGAGGCGGGGCGGTCCGGGCGCCCGCCGGTGCGACGGATCCAGGCGCCGGAAGCGCAGCGGCGCAAGATCCTCCAGATCCACCTCGGGGTCCGCCTCGAAGTGGCGCTTGACGTAGAGGACGTAGATCAGCACCAGGACGCCGGCAACGACGAACTTCGGCCAGGCCGGTTCGAGCGGCAGGAGGGCGGCCCCGATCGCCAGTCCATAGGCGATCGCGAACGTTCGAACGTCGAGAGCGAGGACGTTCACGTCGACGGCCATGACATCGCCGGCCGGACGTCGTCTGGCCTGCCACATGACCGCAGCCCCGGTCACGAACATGGCCAGCGTGGCGAGCATGAACGGTGCCCCGAGGATCGCCCCGACCCCGATTCCCGTGGTGGCTGCCCCGTCGGCGAAGGCGATGGCAATGACCGGGATCATCGTCTCCGGCAGCGCCGTGCCGACGGCTGCGAGGACGGACCCTACGGCGCCCTCGGCCAGGCCGAGTTTTCGTCCGAACCACTCGATCCCGTTGGTGAACAGCTCCGCGCCCGCCAGGATGAGGACGAACGACAGGAGCAGGATGGCGAGATCCATGCTTCAGGCTCCCTGGATGCCGAGGGCCACGCCGGCCGCAATGACGGCGAGCACCAGTATGGCCACGGCGGCCATCGCTCGATCGCCGGCGCGCGCGTAGCCGACGGCAGCAAGGACAACACGAGCACCAGGCGTGGCGAGCACGACCAGCAGGCCGAACCACAGGAACCCCGCCGGTCGAGCGGCCAGGAGGTCTGCTACCACTCGTCCCGGATCAAACGCAGGCGCCACGTCCAGCGGCGATCGTCCGGTGGTGAGCATCAGAATGACCCCGATCGTGATCAACACCATTGCCGCGTACGTCCCGAACCGGAGCAACCGCGCGACCCCGGCCTCGGGCCCAGCGGATCCATCGTCGCGCTCCGGGAGTTCCACTCGGCTCACAGGACGCCCGCCGCGCGACGGAGCATCTGGACGGCCGTGTAGAGCAGCACGACCGTGAACAGGGCGCGCAGCAGGCGAAGGTTGACGCGATGGGCAATCCGCGACCCGACCGAGGTGCCGAGGAAGACCCCGACCGCCGTCGGGCCGGTGGCGAATGGATCAATCCCGCCGCGGATCAGGTAGATAAAGGCGCCCGTCGAGGCGGTGATCCCGATCATGAGATTGCTCGTGGCCGTGGCCACCCGTAGCGGCACGCTCATCAGGACGTGCAGGACCGGCACCTTGATCAGGCCGCCACCGACGCCGAGCAGCGCGGAGGCGACGCCGGCTCCGACGCTCCCGAGCAGCCCCGGCCCAAGCTGCCGCACGCGGTAGTCCGGACCGGACAGGCGATCGAGGAAGCCCGAACTGGGCGCCGCCAGCGAAGACCCGCCGACGGGCGCCGGCGATTCCTGGGCTGCGACCCGTGGGCGAAGCATCGAGACGGCGACGTAGACGAGGAGCACCGAAAAGAGACCGGCGATGATGCGCTCGTCGAGCAGGAATGCGACCAGGCCTCCGAGCAAGGCCCCCACGGCCGTGAACAGTTCCAGGGTCATCCCGAGCCGGAGGTTGGCGACCCGCCGCTCCAGGAAGACGCTGGCCGAGGCACTGCTGGTGACGATCACGCAGACCAGGGAAACGCCGATCGCGTCCCGCAGCGGCAGGCCGAAGCCCAGCGTCAGGAGCGGGACGATCAGGACACCGCCGCCCAGGCCGAGCAACGATCCGAAGACGCCCGCGGCGACGCCGCCGGCCAACATCAGGACGGCGATCTCCATCCGGTCAGCCGAATGCCGTCATCGAAGCCGCGAGGGCTCCCGGGTCAAGGCCGCAGGTGTTGGGGCGCGTACGGGAGCAGGGCCACGATCCGCGCCCGCTTCAGGGCAACGGACAGCTCGCGCTGGTGGCCGGCACAGGTGCCGGTCTTGCGGCGCGGCTCGATCTTGGCCCGCTCCGACAGGTACCGGCGCAGGCGGTTGACTTCCTTGTAATCGATCTGAACGGTCTTGTCGGCACAGAAGGAGCAAACCTTGCGACGGCGTCGGTCGCGGAAGGTGTCGTCTTTCTTGCGGGAACGAGGTGGTGGCATCGGGTTGGGTCTCCTCGGCGCCCGGGTCTGGGCGCCAGCTGGGTGGACAGGGTCAGAAGGGGAGTTCGTCGATCTCGGTGTCGTCGAAGCGCGCACCGGGGGGAGCGCCCGATGGATCGGCGGCTGGCCCGGCGGCGGCGCCGGCCGGAGCTCCGGCAAACCCGGCCTCCTGCTCGCGACGATCAAGCGGGATTACGTTGTCCGCGGTGATCTCGAGCGACAGGCCCTTGCGCCCGTCCTTGGTCTCGTACTCGCGAGATCGGAATCGTCCGTCGACCAGGACGCGACTCCCCTTGCGGAGCTGCTCGGCCGATCGCTCGGCCCGATCTCCCCAGACGCTGACGCGGAACCAGTCGGTCGCCTCGACCCACTCTCCGGTCTGCTGGTTCTTGGTCGCCTGGTTGACCGCGACGCTGAACTCGGTGACAGGTTTGCCATTGGGGGTATAGCGGAGTTCGGGATCCCGCCCAAGGTTGCCGATCACCTGGATCTTGCAGAACGCCATCGCTCGCCTCCTCAGTCGATGGCGGCCGGGGCCGCCTCGCTCTCGGACTCGTCAATTCGCTCCGTCTCGTCGTCTTCGTCCTCGTCGTCGGGCGAGGGAAGTTCGGTGTCGTCGGAGTCGCCGCCGCCGCCGCCGGATCTGGTCGGACGATCCTGGCGGGTGATCAGGTGGCGCAGCACTTCTTCGGTGATCAGAAGGGTTCGCTCGATCTCGGCGATCGTCGTGGCCACGCCCTCGAACAACACGATGTGGTACGAGCCCTCGCGGTGGCGATCGATCGGGTAGGCAAGGCGACGGCGGCCCCACGGGGCGACCTTGATGATCTGCCCGCCATCCTCGGTGATCTGTCGGGTGGCGCGATCAACGATCGCGGCGATTCGCTCGTCCGGCGCGTCCGGGCGGAGCACGAGCATGAGTTCGTATCGGCGCATGGGCCGCAATCTCCTTCCAATGGGTATGCCCCGATGTCCGGCGGACGCGGAGCGGAAAGGTGGGCCGGGAGTCTACCACGAGGTCCGCGTTGTATCCTCAGCAGCCGTTGGCCATGCGCCGTTGACGGTTCACGGATTGTGACGAGGGACAGTCTTGGCTACCAGCCGGATCCTGCTCATTTCGGACGCGGGTGACACCGCGGTCGTGGACGCCCTGAGGGCGTCCGGCCATGAGACAACACTGGTCGGCGACATCCCCGCGGCCCTGGCGTCCGGCCTCGATGCCGACACGGTCGATGTCATCGTGCTTGACCTTGATGGTCCGGTGCCCATGGCCGTCGAGGCCTGTCTGTCGCTCCGTGCCGTGGTCACCCTGAGCGCGCTTCCGATCCTGTGCATGAGCCAGACGGACGACGTCGAGGATCGCATCCAACTCCTCGAGGCCGGTGTCGATGACGTGCTTGCGCGACCATTCGATCCTCGCGAACTTGACGCCCGCGCCGAGGCGCTTGCCCTGCGCCTGCAGCGTTCCCGCGATCT
>JBKKBB010000073.1:0-28686 GCA_046714395.1 Candidatus Limnocylindrales bacterium
GACGCGTGCCGGGCACTCGGCCTGCCGGTCACGGGCGGCAATGTCTCGCTCTACAACGAGTCGCCGGCCGGCGCGATTCTGCCGACGCCCGAGATCGGCGTCGTCGGGCTGCTCGAGGATGTCGGCACGGCCGTCGGACCGGCGTTCGTGTCGGATGGGGATGCGATCCTCCTGATCGGGGAGGCGGCTCCCGGGCTGGCCGGCAGCGAATATACGCGGCTGGCTGGCCTGGCGGTCGAGGATGGGCCGCCGACCATCGACCTCGACGCCGAGCGCCGGCTCCAGTTGTTCATTCGCGCGGCCGTCGAGCGCGGGCTTGTTGACTCCGCGCAGGACGTCTCCGGTGGAGGTCTGGCCGTCGGTCTCGCCGAGTGCGCGATGTGGGGCGGTCGCGGCGCTACCGTCCGGCTGCGAATCGGCCACTCGCCCGCCGTGGATCTGTTCGGTGAGAGCCCGACCCGCCTGATCGTGACGACCGGCGTGCGCCATCAGCCGGCCCTCGAGCTCCTGGCCCGCCAGCATGGGTTGCCGGTGGAGGCGATCGGGTCGGTTGGCGGGGATCGCCTGCTCATCGAACTGGCCGACGCCAGCGCGACCGGCGCCGCCGAGGGCCGCGGTTCCCAGCTCGCCGATCCGATCGACCTTGCGCTGCGTGATCTTGAGCGAACCTGGGAACAGGGATTGGTTCGTGCGCTCCAGTGGCAGTCGCCGGCCGCCGCACTCGAGGGCCGCTGACATGTGCGGCGTGTTCGGCGTGGCGATGCCGCACGGAAGTGGGACCGAGGCCGCGCATGTCGCCGCGCTGGGGCTCTTTTCCCTCCAGCATCGTGGGCAGGAATCGGCCGGGCTCGCGGTCAGCGACGGCGCAGAGCTGTTCCTCTACAAGGACCTCGGGATGATCTCGTCCGTCCTCGACGAGCGGCGCCTGCCGTCGTTTCACGGCGATCTCGCGATCGCCCACTGCCGATACTCCACGACCGGTTCCACGATCTGGGAGAACGCCCAGCCCACGCTCCGACTCGGACCGCGCCGGGCCGTGGCCATCGGCCACAACGGCAACCTCGTCAATACCCGGGAGCTGCTCGGCCAGCTGCGCGGCGGGCGGGGCCGTCTGCCGGCGACGACCGACACCGAGGTGCTCACGGCGCTGCTGGCGGACGAGCCCGGAAGTGACACGGTTGAGGCGCTGGTCAGCCTCCTGCCCCGCGTTCGGGGGGCATATTCCCTCGTGGTCCTCGATCGCGAGCAGATC
The DNA here is from genome assembly GCA_046714395.1 of Candidatus Limnocylindrales bacterium. Taxonomy (GTDB): domain Bacteria; phylum Chloroflexota; class Limnocylindria; order Limnocylindrales; family CSP1-4; genus UBA5189. The sequence goes on from JBKKBB010000073.1 coordinate 1,253, forward strand.
ATCGGCGTCCGCGATCCGTTCGGTTTCAGGCCCCTCTGTATCGGCCGGATCCGGGACGTGGCCGCACCGTTGGCCGCGCCGGGCGGGCTGTGGGGGGACGAGGCACCTGCCGAAGGGCCGCGTGATGCCTGGGTACTGTCCTCGGAGACGACCGGCCTCGACATCGTGGGCGCGGAATTTATCCGCGATGTCGAGCCCGGCGAGATCGTCGTTCTCCAGTCGGGACGTGAACCGCGCTCGATCCGTTTTGCCCGGGCGACGCCGGCGTTGTGCGTGTTCGAACTCATCTACTTCGCGCGACCCGACTCGTATCTCGAGGGTCGGAGTCTGTATGAGGTCCGTCGCCGGATGGGCATGCAGCTGGCCGACGAGTCGCCGGCCGACACGGATCTGGTAATGCCCGTCCCGGACACCGGGGCGCCGGCCGCGGCCGGGTATGCCGAGGCCTCGGGTGTCCCGTATCGCGAAGGGCTGATCCGGAATCGCTATACCGGGCGCACCTTCATCCAGCCATCTCAGACACTCCGCCATCGGGGCGTCACGATGAAGCTCAACCCGCTGAGAGAAGTGGTCCGCGGTCAGCGTCTGACGGTTGTCGACGACTCCATCGTGCGCGGCACCACGACGCAGCAGATCGTGGCCCTGCTCCGTCGCGCCGGGGCGGCCGAGGTTCACGTCCGGATCAGCGCGCCGCCGATCTACCACCCGTGCTTCTATGGGATCGACACGCAGGTCGAGACGGAGCTGATCGCCGCGACGAACAGCGTCGATCAGATCCGCGACTTCATCGGCGCGGATTCGCTCGGATACCTGTCCATCCGGGGCGTCCTGGCTGCCCTGGACCTGCCCTACGACCGGTTCTGTTTCGCCTGTTTCGACGGGCGCTATCCGGAACCCGTCCCGTACGACGTCGAGCGCAGAAAGTTCCTGCTCGAGGAGCCGGTGCCGGCCAATGGCTGACCCCGGCACGAAGGGTGTTGCCCCGCGCGAGGCGTACGCCCTCGCGGGGGTCGACGTCGCGGCCGGAAATGACGCGGTGCAGCGAATGCGGGCGGCCGTTGACTCGACCCGCCGCTCGGAGGTCGTGGGCGGGCTCGGCGGGTTCGGCGGAGTAGTCGCCATCCCGGCCGGCTATCGCGAGCCGCTGATCGTCTCATCCACCGATGGGGTCGGGACCAAGACCGCGCTGGCGACCGCGCTGGGTCGATGGGACACGATCGGCATTGACCTCGTGGCCATGTGCGCCGACGACGTCGTCTGTTCGGGCGCCGAGCCCCTTGCCTTTCTTGACTACGTGGCGGTTGGGCGGCTGGACCCCAATTCCGTCGCCGCACTCGTCGGCGGCGTGGCCGCGGGTTGCCGCGTGGCCGGCTGCGCGCTCGTGGGCGGAGAAACCGCGGAACACCCAGGGATCATGGAACCGGGGACCTTCGATCTGGCCGGCACCTGCATCGGCGTCGTCGAGCGCTCGGAGCTCCTCGACGGTTCCACCGCCCAGGAGGGCGACGTCATCCTTGGCCTGCCCTCGTCCGGCCTGCACGCAAACGGATATTCGCTCGTCCGGGCCCTCCTCGCGCAATGGGACTTGCCCCTCGATCGCCCGTACCAGGAGCAACTCGCCCGGACGCTTGGCGACGGAGCCCGTGACGCCGCCATGGCCCTGGAACCGCAGCATGAACTTGTCACGATCGGCGACGTCCTCCTGGAACCGACCCGGATCTACGCCCGGCGGATCCTGGCGGCGCGAAGCGCACTGCGTGCCGTCGGCCGCGACCTGCGCGGGGTCGCCCACATCACGGGAGGCGGTCTGCCCGGCAACGCGCCACGCGCGCTCCCTGCCGGGCTCGCTGCCCGGGTCAACCCGGCGAGCTGGCCGATGCCGTCGGCGATGCGCCTCTTCGCTGAGCTGGGTGGGATCAGCGATGCCGAGATCAGGGCCACGTTCAATGGCGGGATCGGGATGGTCGTCGTGGTGACGCCCGACGACGTTGCCGTGACGATGAACCAGCTGCCCGATGCGATCGTGATCGGTGACGTCTCGACCACGGCCGCCCTCGGCGGTCGCTACGCCGAGGACGCGGGCAAGGCCCGGGCGTGACCGACGCGCCGATGCCACGCCTCGCCGTCGGCGTCTCCGGTGTCGGCAGCAATCTCCGCGCGCTGGCCGCGGTCGCCGGGCGTGGAGCCCTCGGCGCGGAGCTAGCGCTCGTCTTCGCCGATCGCCCCTGCGCAGCACTCGATTGGGCGGCGGAGCAGGGGCTGGAAACCGCTCTGATCCCGGGCGGCGTCGACGAGACCGTGGCCGATGCGCTCGCCGCCGCACGCGTCGACCTCGTCACCCTCGCCGGATACATGCGGATCATCGGCCCACAGACGATCGCGGCCGTCGACGGCCGGATTCTCAATATCCACCCATCGCTCCTGCCTGCATTCCCCGGTGGGCACGCGGTTCGCGATGCCCTGGCGTCGGGAGTCCGGATCACGGGCTGCACCGTCCACCTCGTGACCGAGGTCCTCGACGGCGGCCCGATCCTTGCCCAGGAAGCGGTGCCCATCCTCGCCGCGGACGACGAGGCGAGTCTCCACGAGCGGATCAAGGCGGTCGAGCAGCGGCTTCTGCCGGCGGTCGTGGCCCGCGTGGTCGCCGAGCGGTTCGGGCGCGACGTCCCGACGCCCCGCCGGGCGCTCCTGTCGGTCAGCGACAAGACCGGACTCGTCGCGTTCGCGCAGGGTCTGCTGGTTCTCGGATTCGAGCTCGTGTCGACCGGCGGAACGGCACGGACGCTTCGCGAGGCCGGCCTGCCGGTCACGGACGTCGCAGCCGTCACGGGCTTCCCGGAGATGCTCGACGGTCGCGTCAAGACGCTCCATCCGCGGATCCACGCCGGGATCCTGGCGGATGTACGGCTCGACGCTCATCGCGAGGCGCTGGCCGTGGCCGCGATCGCCCCGTTCGAGCTGGTGGTCGTCAACCTCTACCCATTCGCGGCCGCTGTGGAGCGACTGGGGATATCGCTCGACGAGCTGGTCGAGGAGATTGACATCGGCGGGCCTTCGATGGTCCGCGCGGCCGCCAAGAACCACGCCAGTGTTGCGATCGTCGTCGCGCCCGATCGGTATGCGGAGGTCCTCGAGGCGCTCGAAGGTGCGGTGGCGACTGGTGCGCGGCTGCCCGCCGGTCTTCGCGCCGCGCTCGCGATCGAGGCGTTCCGGCACACGGCTGCCTACGACGCCCGCATCGTCGAGGAGCTCCCTGGCCGCATGGTCGATGCGGGCGTCGAACTCCCCGACTGGCCGGGGCTCCCGGGAGCCACGGACCCGTACCCAGAGACGCTCACCATCGGCCTCGAGCGCGTGGAATCCCTGCGCTACGGCGAGAACCCCCACCAGCCGGCAGCGCGCTATCGCCGGACAGGCCCGGACGGGGAGGAGGGACCGTTCGCAAGTGCCGAACCGCCGCTTCAGGGCAAACCGCTGTCGCACAACAACGTGCTCGATGCCGCCGCCGCAGCTGCCGTCGCGCGCCGGCTCCGGGGGCCAGCCTGCGTGATCGTCAAGCACACCAACGCCTGTGGGGCGGCGGAGCGCAAGACACTCCTGGCGGCGTGGGAAGCCGCCCTAGCCGGTGACCCGGTGTCCGCCTTCGGCGGGGTTGTGGCGCTGACCCGCACGATAGATCGCGCAGTCGCCGAGCGGCTCGCCGGGATCTTCCTCGAGGCCGTCGTCGCGCCGGGCTTCGATGCCGACGCTCTCAAAGTCCTCGGCGGTAAACCCAACCTCCGGCTCCTCCTCGACCCGGACCTCGCCAGCGACCTGGCGCCGGCCGCGCCTTCGCCGCGGGCGAGTCTGCGGACGGCCGGCGGCGCCGTCCTCGTGATGATGTCCGATGTCCTCCTGGACGACCCGACGACATGGACCGTGGCGACTCGACGGGCTCCGACCGCCCCCGAACGCGCCGACCTCGACCTCGCCTGGCGCCTCGTCCAGGGCGTTTCATCCAACGCCATCGTCCTCGTCCGTGACGGTGCCTTGATCGGCCTGGGGTCCGGGCAGGTGTCGCGCGTGGATGCTGCTCGCCAGGCCGTCGAGAAGGCAGGCCGGTTCGCCGGGGAGGAGGCCATCCGGGGCGCCGCCTGTGGCTCCGACGCCTTCTTCCCGTTTCCCGATGCCGTCGAGGTCTGTCTCGAGGCCGGAGTCATGGCCTTCGTGCAGCCGGGCGGATCCATGCGTGATCCCGAGTGCATCGCCGCGGCGGACGCCGCTGGCGCGACAATGCTGATAACCGGCACCCGTCACTTCCGGCACTGATGCACCGGGGGGCGTGGGCGAGCGGGAGCCGCGCCGGCGCTCCGCAGACCCTGGGGACGGTGTCGGAGTGACCGAACGGCCGCGGTCCGCGAAGGCGAGAATGCGCCGATGACAGCGTTGGCCGCGTACCGCGACCTCCTGGCCAATCGCCCGCTGACGAAGCTGCTCGGCGGCGAATTCGTCAGTGCCATCGGCGACTGGCTGTACATCGTGGCCCTCCTCGTCGTGATCTACGGCGAGACCGGCGATCCGCTGGTCTTGGGCCTGTTCGGGGCCGCCCGGGTGGTCCCCTACATCGTGCTGTCGGTCCCGGCCGGGTGGCTGGCCGATCGCGTCGATCGGCGAATGATCCTGTTGGTCACGGATCTGGCCCGCGGGGCTTGCATGCTCGGGATGGCCTGGGTCGTGGCGGTGGGGGGTCCGATCGTGTTCCTCGTGGCGCTCTCAATCCTGGCTGCCTGCTTCTCGACGTTCTTCTATCCGGCCATCGGGGCGTACATCCCGAACCTCGCCAGGGACGAACGGCAGCTTGGTCCGGCGAACAGCGCTTGGGCGAGCCTCGACAACCTCGGGTTCGTCGTCGGCCCCATGCTGGGAGGGCTCCTTCTCGCGGCCGGCGGGACGACCTTCGCATTCCTGATCAACGCGGCGACCTTCGTGGTCATCGCAGGCGTGCTCTGGACGCTGCCGCCCTCGCGGGCAGCGCAGACGCCGAACCAGATACCCGACCTGCCCGCCCCGGCCGGACCCGCACTCGCAGCGTCGCCCGCACCTCAGCCGCAAACGTCCGATGACGAGATCACCCCCACCGTCGAGTCGCCGCTTCGACCGAGCTACGTCTCGCTGGGAGGCCTCGTCGTGATCCGCTTCCTTGACTATGCGATCACCGGCGGGATCGGGATGCTCACCGTGGTTTTCGCCATCGACATCCTGGTGGAGGGCCCGGCGGCAACCGGGTACCTGAACGCTGCGATCGGGATCGGGGGCGTCGCCGGCGCGCTCGTGTCCGGCGTCCTCGTCCTGCGCCGATCGTTGCGGCGGCCCGTGCTGGCTGGCTCCGTCGTGATCGCCGGCGGATCGTTGTTGCTCGGCTTTTCGTCAACCCTGCTCGTGGCGATGGCGGCGATCGTCCTGGTTTGCGCCGGCCACATGGTGCTCGAGGTCATTGGGGCGACGCTCCTCCAGCGCGTGACGACCGACGCCATCCGAGGGCGTGCAGTCGGCGCGATGATGTCGATCGACACGTTCGCCGAGGCCCTCGGGTCGCTGACGTTCCCGGTCCTCGTGATCGCGCTCGGGACGTCGGTCGTGCTGCCGGCGGCCGGCTTCATGATGGTGCTCGCCGCGCTTGGTGGTCTTGCGCTGCTCGGAGGTACCGTGAACCGCCCGCCCGGCCCGTTCGAGGCGACGATCGCGAGGGCCGCGGGACTTCCGCTGTTCATCGGCGTTCCGAGCGCGGCGCTCGAGCGGGCGGTCGGCCGGCTCCAGCCGATGGAGGTGGTCGCGGGGCAGGTGGTCGTGCGGCAGGGCGATCCAGCGGACCGGTTCTACATCGTCGAGCGCGGAGCATTCGTCGTCCGCCAGACAGGCACCGACGGGATCGAGCGCGAACTTCGGCGGCTTGGGCCGGACGCCGTCTTCGGAGAGCTCGGCCTTCTCCGCGAGGCTCCCAGGAGTGCGACGGTCGAGGCAACAGGTGATGGCCTCGTACTCGCCCTGGATGGTCCCGACTTCCTCGCCCTGGTTGCCGGCCGGACATCGGTTCGCGGCCGCCTGCTCGGGCTGTACGAGTCGTCCGTGGACACGGGGCGCTGATACCATCCCGATCCCATGACCGAACGCCCGCGTTTCTACCTGACCACCGCGATCGCCTATGCGAACAACAAGCCGGGCCTGCACACCCTGTACGAGGTGATCGGGGCCGACGTGATCGCGCGCTGGCACCGGATGAAGGGTGACGACACGCGCTTCCTGACGGGCACGGATGAGCACTCCGTGAACATTGCCCAGAAGGCCGCGGAAGAGGGCAAGTCCCCGAGGGACTTCGTGGACGAGAAGGTCGGGCTGTTCCAATCGGCCGAGGCTGCCCTGTCGATCTCGCCGGACCGCTTCATCCGGACGACCGATCCGGATCACGTCAGAGCCGCTCAGGAAATGGTGCGCCGGGCCCACGCGAACGGCGACATTTACCTCGGCACCTACGAGGGCTGGTATTGCCCCAACGAGGGGTTCAAGGCGGCCAGCGACCTTCTCGAGACCTCCGACGGCTGGCGCTGCCCGAACCACCCGGACGTCGAGCTCCAGGTGCTGGCCGAAAAGAACTGGTTCTTCCGCCTGTCCGCGTATCAGGAACGCCTCGAGCGCTGGTTCCTCGAGAATCCAACCGCGGTGCAGCCCGACTTTCGTCGCAACGAGATGCTCGGCTTCATCCGACAAGGTCTTGAGGACTTTTCGATCTCGAGAGCCCGCGAGACCTGGGGGATCCCGTTCCCGATCGGGGAGGACGGTCAGACCGCCCAGCGTGAGGACGGCTCCTGGGACCGCGAGGCCGGCACGATCTACGTCTGGTACGACGCGCTGATCAACTACATCACGGGGGCCGGGTTCCCGGACGACCCCACCTCGTTTGCCCGCTACTGGCCGGCCGACCTCCATGTGATCGGGAAGGACATCGCCCGCTTCCACACCATCTACTGGCCGGCGATGCTCTGGAGTGCCGGCCTCGAGGCGCCGCGCAAGGTCTGGATCCACGGCTGGCTCCTCGCCGCGGGCGGCGAACGGATGAGCAAGAGCCGCGGCAACTTTCTCGATCCGGTGGACTTCGTGGCCGCGTTCGGGTCCGACGGCGCCCGGTACGTCACCCTCCGCGAGGTCGCCTTTGATCGCGACACGGAAGTCAGTTGGGATGGCTTCGTGCGCCGCTACAACGCGGATCTCGCCAACGACTTCGGCAATCTCGTGAACCGCACCGTGTCGATGGCCGGTCGATACCTCGGCGGCGCTCGTCCGGCGCCACGAACCGCGCCGGGCTCCTCGCCGTTGGCCCACAGCTGGTCAACGACGCTGCCGGCCTACGTCGGACGGCTGGAGGCCTGCGAGTTGCACGCCGCGCTCGCTGCCCTCTGGGAGTTCGTCGGGGCGGCCAATCGATTCGTCGATTCGGAGCAACCCTGGGTGCTGGCCAAGGCGGCCAAGGGCGGAGATCAGGAGGCCGATCTCCGGTTGCGTGATTCGCTCGGCGATCTGGTGGAGGCGTGCCGGCTCATCGGGCTGGCGGCCGCGCCCTTCCTGCCCCTGACCGCGCCCCGGGTACTGGCGCAGCTGGGCCACGAATACGCCTACGGACCTGATGGCAACGGTGGCCCCGACGTCCTCGGGGCGCTGGCATGGGCGGCGCACGCTGCCGTCCCCGGTGTCATCGCGGCCCCCGAGCCGCTCTTCCCGCGACTCGAGGTCGAGGTCGCCGAGGCCTGACCCCTGGCGCCCGTACCATCTCGTCGTGCGACTGATCGACTCCCACTGCCACCTCCAGTCCGAGCGCTTTGCCAATGACGTCGATGACGTCGTCGCGGCGGCTCAGGCTGCGGGGGTCGAGCGGATCCTCATGCCCGGCTGGAATGCCTGGTCATCGGCAGCAGCGCTCGATCTCGTGGCGCGACACTCGTGGCTCGATGCCGCCGTCGGCATCCATCCGCACGATGCTGCGAAGGTGTCCGCGTCCGAGTGGGGACGGATCGTGGCGTCCGCGGCGGACCCTCGGGTCGTGGCGATCGGGGAGACCGGTCTGGACTACGATCGCGTCTTCTCGCCGATCGACGACCAGCTCGCGAACCTGCGCCGCAACATCGCCCTCGCGCTCGAAACGGGGAAGCCAGCGATCCTGCACGTTCGATCGGCGCCGGGCCGGAGCGACGCTCAGGACGCCATGGTCGGCGAACTCCAGGCGGCCGGTTTCGGCGGCTCGAGTGCCGCCGGCGCTTTCGGGAAGCGGCCGCCGGCACTCATCCATTCGTTCTCCGGTTCGCTCGACTTCGCGCGCGCCGTCCTCGACCTCGGTCTCGCGATCTCGATCTCCGGCCTGGCCTTCCGCGGCGGCGAGGAGTCGACGGGACCGGTGGCCGCGACCATACCGACGGACCGCCTGCTGGTCGAGACGGATTCTCCGTTCCTGACGCCGCCGGGAGGACCGCGCGGGCGCAACGAGCCTGCGGCCGTCGCGATCACCGCGGCCTGGGTCGCGGAGCGCCGTCGCCCCGCCGAGCACGACGACCTCGAAACGAGCCGGCGGTTCGGCCAGGGGCTGATCGAGACATATGACCTGACGTTCCCGCGCGAGTCGCGACGTCCCCGCGTCGAGCGCCGACTCGCCGACGGCGCCGGCCCAACTTCGTGAGGCCTTCGTCATGACAGTCCTGGACGGAGCTGCCGTCCGGCTCCGTTTCCTCGGACTGATCACGCTGATCATCGTGGCTGGCTGCCTGACCAACACCTCGCCCTCATCGCCTCCGGTCGGCCCGACCGCGGCCCCGACGGGGACCGCCGGCGACGGCTGCGCCGTCGCTGAGCAAACCGGCGTGCTCCGATCCAACACCCTCGTCGACATGGACGTCCGCTCCGACGGCGTCTCGGATTTCGTCGTGTTCACGCTCGGAGAGGAGGCGGCAAACCCGATCGGAAACGGGAATGGACGACTGAAGGCCGCCCAGCCGCCCTTCGCCCAGGGCGGCAGCGGGCTGCCCGTCGAGATCGAGGGCGGACACTTCGTCGAAGTCCACTTCGACGGCATGCTGATCGCCGACGAGGTCGGCGGCGCGCTCTACCAGGGCGAAACATCGCTCAAGCCGGATATGGTCGCGCTCAAGCAGGTCGAGATGACCGAGGCTTTTGAGGGGGTCTACAATCTCGTCATCGGATATGACGGCGACGGCTGTGTTGGACTCAGCGATGACGCCGCCACGAAGACGCTCACGCTGACGATCGATCACTGAGCTGGGCTCGGTGGCGCGGCCCGGATCCCGCGGCCCGTCAGGCCTCGAGATATGCGGCCTTGTCCCACGGTCAACGATTCCTGATCGGGTCGTCGGAATCCTGCGCGCCAGTCATGAACGCGACCGCAATGACGGATGATTGGCGCCTCGCTTGGTCCTCTCCTTGACCGCTGGGCAATTCGACGACGCGGTGGCCCCGAGACGTTGACCTGCGGGCAAGATCGGCTCGGACCCATCGGACGTACTGAACGAGTACAGTCGGTTGACATCCCCCGGGGGGACTGCCTACACTGTTGGCACTCTCACCCCGAGAGTGCTAATCGACTGGACCGACCGGTCTCAGGCGCGCCCCGCAAACGGGAGGACGCGTCGGGACGGTCCCCGTCGAGCGGCACCACGGATCGTCAAGGAGCGGTTCGGATCGCGCGTTGTGCGTGTCCCCGACACTCCGCCAATTCAGCCCCGACGGCCGAGGCCGTCACAGGAGGTACGGACGTTGGCCACCGCCACTAAGTCGAAGAAGCTTCGCCCGCTGGGTGATCGCGTCGTCATTCAACCTTCCGCCCGCGAGGAGATGACCAAGAGCGGCATCGTCCTGCCGGACACCGCCAAGGAGAAGCCCCAGGAGGGCAGCATCCTGGCCGTAGGCCCCGGCCGCGTCCTCGATGACGGGAAGCGCGAGGCAATGGACGTCAAGGTGGGCCAGAAGGTCCTCTACGGCAAGTATTCAGGGACTGAGTTCAAAGTTGACGGCGACGATCTCCTGATCGTCAGCCAGAAGGACATCCTCGCGATCGTCGAGGACTGATGACGTCGCCGGCAGGCGCCGGTCGCGAACCAGACTCGAATCGCCACCACACCCCGGAGGGACACCCAAGTTGGCCAAGCAACTGATTTTTGACGAGACCGCGCGCCGATCGCTCAAGCGGGGCATCGATCGCCTCGCCGACGCCGTCAGGGTGACGATCGGCCCCAAGGGCCGCAACGTCGTCCTCGACAAGAAGTTCGGCGCCCCCACCATCACCAATGACGGCGTCACGATTGCTCGTGACATCGAGCTCGACGACCCGTTCGAGAACATGGGCGCGCAGCTGCTCAAGGAAGTTGCCACCAAGACCGATGACGTCGCCGGCGACGGCACCACCACCGCGGTCGTGCTTGGTCAGGCGATGGTCGCCGAGGGCCTCCGCGTCGTGACCGCCGGGGCGAACCCGATGGTCATCAAGGCGGGCATCGAGAAGGCCGTCGCGGCTGTCGTCGAGGAGATCAAGCGGGTTGCCCGCCCGGTCAACTCGCGCGAGCAGATCGCGGCCGTCGCCGCCATCTCGGCTGCGGATCCGGAAGTCGGCGAGATCATCGCCGAGGTGATGGACAAGGTCGGCAAGGATGGTGTCATCACCGTTGAGGAAGGGCAGAGCCTGGGCCTCGAGAAGGAATACACGGAGGGCATGCAGTTCGACCGGGGCTACCTCTCGGCCTACTTCGTGACCAACGCCGAGCGCATGGAGGCCGTTCTCGAGAACCCGGTCCTCCTCATCACGGACAAGAAGATCTCCAGCGTCGCGGACATGCTCCCGGCACTCGAGAAGGCAGTGGCGCTGGGTCGTCCAGTCGTGATCATCGCCGAGGATGTCGATGGCGAGGCCCTGGCCACGCTGGTCGTCAACAAGCTCCGCGGCACCGTCTCGGTCCTCGCCGTCAAGGCGCCGGGCTTCGGTGATCGGCGCAAGGAAATGCTCCGCGACATCGCCACCCTGACCGGCGGCACCGTCATCTCCGAAGAGATCGGGCGCAAGCTCGACTCGGTGACCGTCGAGGACCTCGGCAAGGCGCGCCGAATCATCGCGACGAAGGACGATACGACCGTCATCGACGGCGAGGGCAGCCCGGACGAGATCAAGGGCCGCATGGCCCAGATCAAGGCCCAGATCGAGGACACGACTTCGGACTACGACCGTGAGAAGCTCCAGGAGCGACTCGCCAAGCTTTCCGGCGGCGTAGCCGTGATCAAGGTCGGCGCGGCCACCGAGGTCGAGCTCAAGGAGAAGAAGAACCGCATCGAAGATGCACTCTCGACCCCCCGCGCGGCGGTCGAGGAAGGTCTCGTCGCCGGCGGCGGCACGACGCTCCTCCAGGCGATCCCGGTCCTCGACAAGCTCAAGCTGGACCCCGACGCCCAGGTCGGCGTCGACATCGTCCGCCGGGCGCTCGAAGCGCCGGCCAAGCAGATCGCCGAGAACGCCGGGCAGTCCGGCGAGGTCGTCGTCGCCAAGATCAAGGGCCTCAAGTCCGGACACGGATACGACGCCCTCAGGGACGAGTACGGCGACATGTTCAAGAAGGGGATCGTGGACGCGGCCAAGGTGACCCGTTCGGCCCTCCAGAATGCAGCCTCCATCGCCGCGATGGTCCTGACGACGGAAACGTTGATCACCGACATCCCGGAGAAGAAGGAAGGCGCCGGCGGCGGCCACGGCCACGGCGGCGGCGGAGACATGGACTTCTAGTCCACGGTTCCTCGCGCAACACCCACGAGCCCGGCCTCACGGCCGGGCTCGTTCGATTCCGGGGTTGGCCCGCCGCCGTTGTCGGGCGCGAGCACCCAGCGCTGGTGATGCGCGCCTCCACGTACCACCGCTTGACACGGAAGGTCGGTATCGCGAGGCTGGGGCCTGCCCGTCACCCTGGAGGACTCGATGCACCGTCGTCTGCTCACGCCCCTGATCCTCGTGGCCCTCGTGGCGGCCGCGTGCGGCAGCGGGACTCCTGCGCTGACCGACCCGGCCGAGATTTTGACCAAGGCCGTCGCGGCAATGCAGGCGGCGAAGACCGTCCATCTCGAGGCCACCGTTGATGGGACCCTCACCGCGGATCTGCTGGGTACGGGCAACGCCGCCGAGATGAGCCTCGCGGGCACGAGCCTGACGGGTGACCTTGATCTCGCCAGTGGGAATGCGCACGTCGCGGCGGCGGTTCCGGCGTTCCTCGGCCTCACCGCGGACATCATCGTCATCGGATCGGACACCTGGACGAAGGCTTCGCTGACCGGCGAAAAGTACAAAAAGGGCACCACGACGCCGGGCGATCCGACCGATCCGGCCGTCGCTCTCAAGGAGATCGCGGACTTTCTCGCCAGGCCTGAAGTCAAGCCGCTCAAGAAGGACGATGCCGCCTGCGAGTCCAGGCAGTGCTATCAGGTCGAGATCAGCCTGTCGACCGACGACCTCGCGGCCCTCATGCCGGAGGAGGACCTGCAGGGAGCATCGATCGTGACGACGATCCTGGTCGACAAGGAAACCCTGTATCCCGCATCGGCGACACTCACCGTCAGCGGGGCAGAGATCGGTGAAATCACCCTGCAGCTCAAAATGAGTGATTGGGACAAGGCGGTGACCATCAGCGCGCCACCCGCCGATCAGGTTCAGTAGCCAGGACCGGCGCGCGGATCAGTCGCTCCGGGCTCCCGTCCCGCCGGGGCGGGAGCCCCTGGATTGTCCGCCAAGTGGCCGGACCTACAATGGGGAAGTGAGTCCCACCAGTTCCGGCCGGCCATCTCGCCGGACGTCCAAGGCCCCGTTTGACCGGCTCGCTGACGCCGCTGATACGGCCGCGGGGACGATGTTCGGGGAAGCCCCCGACGCGGTTGTCGCCGACGAGCCGGACTGGCTGCGGGCGTCCGAATCAACGCTCCCGGACCTCACCGACCCGGACGCGCCCGTCGATCCGGACGCGGAACGGCGCCGCGCCGAGGCGGCCGCTTCCCGCGAGCACGAGATCGTCTCGCGGCTGAACCCGGAGCAGGCGCGCGCCGTGACGACCACGGACGGGCCGGTCCTGATCCTGGCGGGAGCCGGCTCCGGCAAGACCCGGGTGCTCGCCCATCGCGTGGCCTATCTCATCGGGGTCAAGGGCGTGCCGCCATGGCGAATCCTGGCCGTGACGTTCACCAATCGCGCGGCCGGCGAACTCCGCGAACGGATCGTCCGGTTGGTCGGGGAGCCGGGTCGCGAGGTGGAGGCCGGGACGTTCCACGCCCTGTGCGCCCGGCTCCTGCGGCGGGAGGGTCAGGCCATCGGGCTCGATCGCCAGTTCCTCATCTACGACACGGAAGATCAAGTCGCCTTGATGAAGCGGATCCTGCGCGAGGAAGGGATGGAGGCCAAGGGCGAGACACGGCCGCAGTCAATCCTCGGGGCGATCAGCCGGGCCAAGAACAACATGGTCGATCCGACCGAGATTCCACCGATGCGGATCGCCACCGGGGCCCTCGTCCAGGTTGCCCGGCTGGCCGGGCGCTATCGCGATGCGCTGCGTCGTTCAAATGCGCTCGACTTCGACGACCTCCTCCTCGAGGGGGTGCGCCTGCTGGACGAGTCTCCAAAGACCTTGGCGAAGTACCAGGAGCGCTGGAAGTACCTTCACGTGGACGAATACCAGGACACGAATCGGCCGCAATACCTCTGGATCAGGGCACTGGCGGCGGGGCACCACAACCTCGCCGTCGTCGGTGATGACGATCAATCGATCTACGGCTGGCGCGGCGCTGACATCCGGAACATCCTCGACTTCGAGCGGGACTGGCCCGCTGCGACGGTGGTGAAGCTGGAGCAGAACTACCGTTCGACCCAGCTGATCCTGGACGCGGCCCATGCCGTGGTCTCGCGAAACGAAGCCCGCACCGACAAGAAACTCTGGACGAAGAACGATCGCGGCCACCTGATCGACCGATTCGAGGCGTACAACGAGGAGGAGGAGGCCGAGTGGATCGCGCGGCGGGTCGAGGAGCTCAGTGGCGGACGCGGGTCTGCGCTGACCCGACGAGCGGATGACAAGGCCGGGACCTACCGCCTGCGCGACATCGCGGTGATGTATCGAACCAACGCCCAGTCACGCTCGATCGAAGAGTCCTGCCTGCGCTACGGGATCCATTATCAGGTGGTCGGCGGAACGCGGTTCTATGCCCGCAAGGAGGTCAAGGACGCCCTGGCCTATCTCCGGATCCTGCGCTCGGACGCCGATTCGGTCAGCTTCGAGCGGGTCATCAACGTGCCCGCCCGGGCGATCGGCGAGAAGACGATCCAGGCGCTCCGCGCCGTGAGCGCCCGGGAGGACATCCCGTACTGGCTGGCTATCGAACGGGCGGCGGAGGGCCAGGTCGACGAGCTTGCCGGACGCGCCCGGACGGCCATCGCTGACTTCGTGGGGCTCATTCGCCGGCTCCGGACGCGCATTGGTAACGTGCCCCTGCCCGAGCTCCTGGACGAGATCCTGGAGCGGTCGGGCTATCGGGCGATGCTTGCGGACGGCACCGAAGAGGGCGAGGAGCGCTGGGCCAACCTGCTCGAACTGCGCGAAGTGACGACCCGCTACGACGACCTCTCGCCGGATGAAGCGCTCGATCGGTTGCTCGAGGAAACCGCGCTCGTCGCCGATCAGGACTCGTACGAGGCCGACGCGGACAAGCTGTCCCTGATCACGATGCATGCCGCCAAGGGCCTCGAGTTCCCGATCGTGTTCATCGCCGGGATGGAGGAGGGTCTCTTCCCGACGAGCCGGGCGATAGAGGCGGAATCGGGGTTCAACCCGAACCCGGCGGGGATGGAAGAGGAACGGCGCCTGGCCTATGTCGGCATGACCCGGGCCAAGGAGCGCCTGTACCTGTCCCACGCCTGGCAGCGGGCAACCCGTCGCGGGCCGGGCGGCTGGATGGCCGAGCCGTCGCGGTTCCTGCTGGAGATCCCGGCCGAGCTGATGTCGGGTCCGCGCCTGACGGGCGCTGCTGGCGACGCGGACGCGGACGGGACGGACGATCTCGGGATGGTCTTCGGGCGGCGGGCAACACGCTTCGGGACGCCGATCCGCGGCGGGACGGGCGCATTCCGCGAGGGGAGTGGTCGTCCCGGTGGGCCGAGAGCCGGCGAGGCATTCCGGCCCACGCGGGATCTCGCAGCCAAGCGCGAGGCCTTCGCCGGCGGCGCGAAGTCCGGCACCTTCGGTCGGCGAATCGAGGCGTGGGACGACGCAGACAACGTTGACGAGTCGCCGGTCGACGAGCGTGCGGGCCCCGCGTTTGGCCGGACGGCCGCGCCCGCCGTCCGTGAACCCCGTCCGGTCATACCCGGGGAACGTCGCTATCGTGATGGCGACCGCGTTCGACACGCCCGTTGGGGCGACGGCATCGTGGTCACTTCCAAGCTCACCCGAACGGACGAGGAGGTCACGGTGGCATTTCGCGATCCGCAGGTCGGTCGCAAGACCGTGCTGGCGTCGCTCGCCGGGCTGGATCTCGTCGGTTGATGTGGTGATGCAGGAAAACTTGATGCTATGATGCAAGGCATGAGAACGACCGTCACGCTTGCGCCCGACACCGACGCGCACGTCCGGGGGCTGATGCGAACCCGCGGCCTGACATTCGGCCAGGCGCTCAATGAGGCAGTCCGGGCGGGGATCGCGACGCGCGCCGGGAAACCGGTCCAGTACACATTTCCCAGGGACATGGGGCCGCCCCTCATCGATCTCGACAAGGCGTCGCACTTCGCGGCGCAGCTCGAGGACGAGGAGATCATCCGGAAGCTCGCGCTGCGGAAGTGACCGATGTGGCTGGTTGACGCGAACGTCCTGCTGTACGCAGTCAACCGGAGCGCGGCGCACCACGAGGCGAGCCGCGAGTGGCTCGATCGGTCCCTCCGAGGCTTCGTGCCGGTTGGTCTGACATGGGCGGCGCTCCTCACATTCCTGCGCGTCTCCACCCATCGTTCGGCGTTCGCCAACCCGCTGACCGTCGATGAAGCCAGCCGCCAGCTTCGGACGTGGCTCGCCGCGCCAGCCGCGACAGTTGTCGACCCGACCGCGAGACATGGCGACGTGCTGTCTGGCCTGCTCGAGGAGACCGGGACAGCCGGCAACCTCGTGCCGGACGCCCACCTCGCGGCTCTCGCTAGTGAACATGCGGCGACGATCGTGACGTTCGATACGGACTTTCTGCGGTTTCCCGGCGTGCGATCGCAGCGACCGGGCGACTGATGGCCCCGTTGCTCGGTCCGGAGGAGCTCGCCGCGATCGTCAACCTCCATGAGTTCGAGGCGCCCGCTCGCGCCCGGATGACGGGTCCGAACTTCGACTACGTGGCCGGTGGATCATGGGACGAGATCACGCTGGCCGAGAGTGACGACGTCTGGCGGGATTACCGGTTCGTGCCCCGGGTGCTGACGGACATTCGTTCGGTTGACCTGTCCGGTTCATTCCTCGGGGTGCCCACCGCATTGCCGATCGCGATCGCGCCCATGGCCGCGCAAGCGATGGCCCATCCGGATGCCGAAGGGGCGATGGCGCGGGCGGCCGCCAGCAGTGGGATCCCGGTGATCCTGTCGACGTCGGCATCGATGACGCCCGAGGCCGTGGCCGCAGCCGCGCCCGACGCCGATCGGATGTTCCAGTTGTACCTGGTTGGCGATCTCGGCTACACGCGATCGCTCGTCGAGCGAGCGGCGGCTGTGGGGTACCGCGCACTCGTCCTGACCGTGGACCTGCCCGTCCTCGGGTACCGCGAACGGGATCGGCGATCCGGGTTCGGGCTACCGTCGATGCCGAATGTCGAAGCTGCGGCCGGCGCTGATCGAGGTCGTTACGGCGGGCTGGATGACCAACGCGCGATGGGCCTGACCTGGGGCGACCTCGGCGAGATCCGATCCTGGAGTTCGCTGCCGCTGATCCTGAAGGGGATCTTGGCGCCGGATGACGCGCGCCTCGCCGTAGAACACGGGGCCGACGTGATCATCGTCAGCAACCACGGCGCGCGCCAGCTCGATCGCTCCCTCGCTACGGCCGATGCGCTGCCGGCGATTGTCGCCGCCGTCGACGGGCGCATCGAGCTGTGGGTAGACGGCGGGATTCGCCGCGGGCTCGACGTCGCGATCGCGCTGGCGCTCGGCGCATCAGCCGTCCTGGTGGGGCGGCCGTTCTACTGGGCTCTCGCCGCCGGTGGCCAGGCCGGTGTGGAGCGAGCGATCGCGATCCTTCGCGAGGAACTGGAGATCGCGCTGCCACTCCTCGGGTGTGGGTCGATCAAGGACCTGCGGCGGGAACTCGTGCGCCGCCGTGGATCCAGTCAGTCCTAGCTCCGCGCGCGGCGGGCGCCGGCAGGCCGACGCGACAACCCATCGCGTTCGTATCCTTGAGCCGCGATGACCGAACCCGTCGATCAGCTTCCCGTCGATCCCGCGCTCGTGGCGGCGGCCGGCTCCCTCACCCCTCAGGCAGCGGCCGCACGTCACGCCGAGCTGTCCGAAACGCTCGATCGCGCCGGCGCGCTCTACTACGAGCAGGATGCGCCGGAGCTCGCCGACGCCGAGTACGACGAATTGATGCGCGAGCTGCTCGCGATCGAGGCCGCGTTTCCGGCGCGCGTCAACCCGGACTCGCCGTCGCAGCGGGTCGGATCCAGGCTCGCGAACCAGTTCACCGAAGTCCGTCACACGCGCCCGATGCTGTCGCTCGGCAACGCGTTCTCGCATGACGAGCTCAGAGCTTTCGATGCGCGGGTCCGAAAGGCGCTGGGCCTGCCACCCTCCCCGCAGCCTGCCCCGGATCTTCGCTACGTGGCCGAACTCAAGATCGACGGTCTGGCGATCTCGCTTCGTTACGAACGCGGCCGGTTCGTGCGGGGCGCCACGCGCGGCGACGGGACGACCGGCGAGGACGTGACGGCCAATTTGCGCACGATCTCGGTCATCCCGGAGCGGCTCAGGGAACCTGTCACGGTGGACGTTCGGGGCGAGGTCTTCATGCCCAAGGCCGAGTTCGCGCGGATCAACGAGGAACGTGCGGTGGCCGACCTGCCGCTGTACGCCAACCCCCGGAACAGCGGCGCCGGTTCGCTGCGCCAGATCGATCCGGCCGTCACCGCGACTAGAAAACTCTCCGCGTGGTTCTATCAGCTGCTCGAGGAGGATGGCGGAGCGGAGGCCACGCAACGGGCCGCCCTGGACCGGCTGGCTGCCCTCGGCCTGCCGGTCAACCCCGATCGTGAGGCGAGCCTCGACATCGAGGGGGTCACCGCCTTTACCGAGCGTTGGCGCGAGGCGCGCCACCATCTCGCCTTCGAGACCGATGGCGTCGTCGTCAAGGTGGACCGGTACGACCAGCAGGAACGACTCGGGATGGTGTCACGGGCGCCGCGCTGGGCCATCGCCTTCAAGTTCCCGCCCGAGCAGGTCGAAACGATCCTCGAGGACATCGTCCCCTACGTCGGACGGACCGGCACGATGACGCCGGTGGCGCACCTTCGGCCGGTCAAGGTGTCGGGCTCGACCGTCGCCCGTGCCACGCTCCACAACCTCGACGAGGTCCGCCGGAAGGACATCCGGATCGGGGACTGGGTGGTCCTCCAGAAGGCCGGCGACGTCATTCCCGAGGTGGTCCGTCCGATCCCTGACCGCAGGACCGGCGCGGAGCGGGAGTTCGAGATGCCGGCCGCCTGCCCGGTCTGCGGAACAGCCATCTTCCAGGACGAGGGAGCCGTCCGCCACTACTGCCCGAACCTCACCTGCCCGGCCCGGGTCGCCCAGGGGTTCGGACACTTCGTGGGTCGCGGCGGGATGGACATCGAGGGCGCCGGCTGGCACGTCCTGGAACAGCTGCTCCAGCGCGGCCTCGTCAAACGGCGCGGTGACTTCTATCGGCTCTCCATCGAGGATCTTGAATCGCTCGAGCGGTTTGCTCGCAAGAGCGCGGAGAACCTGCACGCCTCCATCCAGCGGTCGCGTCGCCGACCCCTGGAGCGGCTGATTGCCGCCCTCGGAATCCCCCAGGTCGGCTGGACGACCGCCATCGAGCTGGCGGTGTGGCTCGCGGCCGAGGTGCCGGCAGATTCGCCGGGACAAGATGGCGATTGGCTGGTGAGGGCCGCTGCGCACCTGGAACGCATCGCGACCGGTGAACCGGGTCGCTTCGAGGAAGTCGAGGGCATCGGGCCGACCGTGTCGACGGCACTCGCCGCGTGGTTCGGCGCCGGCGGTCCAGGACGGGGAGTTCTCGAGGACCTGGCCGACGCCGGCGTGCAGGTGGAGTTGCCGTCACCACGTGCCAGCCACGCCACGACGGGTCCGCTTGCCGGCAAGACGGTCGTCGTGACCGGCACCATCGAGGGCTTCAGCCGCGACGAGGCAGAGGCGGCCGTCCGGGCCGCGGGCGGCAAACTCGGGGGCTCGGTCTCCAGGAAGACGGACTATGTCGTGGCCGGGCCGGGAGCGGGCTCCAAGCTCGCCAAGGCTGAGGAGTTGGGGATCCCGATCCTGGATTCTTCAGGCTTTCGAACGATCCTCGCCGGGTGAGCGGTCGAAACCTCAGGCGAGCCGGAGCGCGCCGGATCGGCCGTGATAGCGCTCCATGAGCGCGGCGACGGCGTCGCGGGCCGCTCGCCACGCGGGCTGATCGCCGAGGATCACGGCGTCGGGGCCGAATCGCGCGAGCTGGGTCATCGCCGTCACGATCAGATCGTGCTCGAACTGGCGACGTCGACCGCCGTCGACCGCGCCGGTGACCAGGTATCGGCGCACGAGATCGAACGGTGCCGTCCAGCCGCCGATCCGGATCCGGCCACCTTCGCGGATGCTCTCAAGGTAGTCGTCGTCGCCGACGGGGTATCGCTCGTGTTCGTCGATGTGCCTGGGAAGGTCGAGCCGGAGGCCCGGGAGCGCCGCGCTCGGGAGCCGCCCATCCTCATCGGCCGAGCGGTAGCAGACGGGACAGACGGGCAGTTCCACATGGAACGGCGGTTCCGCGCCGAATGGGCGCCCGCAGCGACCACAGAAGGTACTGCTGGCTGAGCGCGCCGGCGTCCCGCAGGACAGGCAAGCATTCTGGATGGACACGCGAACCTCGGGAATCGCCGACGGACACCTCGTCGATGTCGCCATGGTTGCCCAGCGAGATGGGCCCTCGCCATCTCCCGAGCGGTGGTAATCGCGTGGGACTTTGGTCGCCTCTACCCCATGGCGTGGTTGAACTGACCCCAGATCCAGTCCGGCTGCCAGGTGAGGGGTTCGCCCCGGATCATTCTCGGCCCGGACCAGATCGGCTTGAGCCCGAGCGCGGCGTAGGCCCGTTCGTCGATTCCATCCGCTTTCAGCACGCCGACGCGGACTCGGCCGTCGGCCCCGCTCGCGCGGCGGCGGGCATCGAGAATCCGCTTCGCCGCAGACAGATCCGGTGCGATGGTGGCGCCGCCACCCCAGGGCGCCCGGATCACGAACGCGCGGACCGCACCGTCAACGCGCAGGACCCTGGTGCTGACCGGCGTGGCGAACCGCTCGATGGCGTGAGCCCGATCTTCACCGGTGGCGATCCGGTCCAGCTCACAGATGGCAGCGAGATCCCCGACCGCGAGAGCGTCGACATCGGGGTCCGCCGGCCCTTCGTCGTCCAGGCCAGCCGCCTCGAGGATGTGATAGCGGGCCTGCTGTACGAAGCCCATCCGCTCGTAGAGCGGCAGCCCCATCTCCGTCGCCACGAGCAGGAGGGTGCGGCAGCCCACCGCGTCGAGCTTGCCGACGACCGAATCCGTCAGCGCCCGCCCGATGCCCGCTCCGCGTTGAGCCGGCTCGACCCAGATGGTGCCGATCCAGCCGACGGGTCCGTTCGCCGTCCCGATGCCGGTCCCGACGAGTCGGCCATCGACCTCGGCCACGAGTGCATGGCAGGCAGGCTGCGTCGTTGTGAAGTGGACCCAAGAGCTGCGGTCGCCCCAACCGTCAAGCGACAGTGCCTCCGTTGCGACGGGCACATCGGTGGGCAGCATCGGGCGGATGGTCAACGGGCTCACGGGGTGATCGTAGTCGGGAAGGGCCATCCGCTCGGCTATCATCCGTGCGTGGCCGCACTTACCCGCACCGATGTCGAGCACGTCGCGCACCTCGCCCGTCTCGGCATGACCCCAGGGGAACTCGACCGTCTCGAGGGCCAGCTCAACCAGATCCTCGACCAGTACGCCAAGCTGGCCGAACTGGACACGGACGCCATTCCGCCCACGGCCCAGACGATCGAGCTCGAGAACATCCTGCGGGACGATGTCGTGACGCCGTCCCTCCCGCAGGAAGCGGTCCTGGCCAACGCGCCGCAGCGCGAGGGCGCCTTCATCGTGGTGCCGCCGATCCTCGGCGGGGACGCCGGTTGAGCGCGCCCTACCGGTCCTTACCGGTGATGACCGAAGTCTGCCCGGCCTGCCCGTGACGCCTGACCCGACCCGCGCATTCACGCACGAGATGGCGGCCGCCCTTCGCGCCGGCGAGGTCAGCGCCCGAGAACTTGCCGAAGCGCACCTGGGCGCCGCCGAGCGCCAGAACCACGCGCTCAACGCGTGGTTAGTCATCGATCGCGAGGGCGCGCTTGCGCAGGCGGATGTCGCCGACGTTGGTCTGGCGGCGGCGCGGCGCGACGGACCCGAGGCCCTGGACGCCCTGCCGGCCCTGTACGGCATCCCGATTGCCCTGAAGGATCTGATCAGCGTCGAGGGCGGCCAATGCACCGCCGGCTCCCGGATCCTCGAGGGCTACCGGGCCCCCTACGATGCGCACATCACCGAGCGCCTCCGCGCCGCCGGCGCGGTGTTCCTGGGCAAGACGAACATGGACGAATTCGCGATGGGCTCGTCCAACGAGTACTCCGCCTACGGACCGGTCAGCAATCCGTGGGACCTTGATACGGTCCCCGGCGGCAGCAGCGGCGGATCGGCCGCGGCCGTGGCCGCCCATCACGCACCGCTGTCGCTCGGCACGGATACAGGGGGCTCCATCCGCCAGCCCGCGGCACTGTGCGGGATCGTCGGGATGAAGCCGACCTACGGGCGGGTCAGCCGGTACGGGATCGTCGCGTTCGCCTCGTCGCTGGATCAGATCGGTCCGTTTGCTCGGGACGCGCGCGATGCGGCGGCGCTCCTGCACGCGATCGCCGGGCGGGATGCCCGCGATTCCACGTCCGCGCCGGTCCCGGTCGAGGACGAGCTCCTGCATCTTCCCGGGTCTGACGACGAGGCGGTCGCCTGGCTGCGCGGCAAGCGCTTCGGGTTGCCGCGCGAGTACTTCGTGGCCGGCATGGATCCCGATGTCGAGCGACGGATCCGCGAGAGCGTTGCATTCCTTCAGGAAGCCGGCGCCTCGGTCGAGGAAGTCAGCCTCCCCCACACGGACTACGGCCTCGCGACGTACTACATCGTGGCCCCGGCCGAGGCATCGGCCAACCTCGCCCGGTACGACGGGGTGCGCTACGGGCAGAGCCGCCGGCTCGACGGCGCGGACTTCATCGCCGACTACCTGGCGACCCGGGGCGAATGCTTCGGGGCCGAGGTCAAGCGCCGGATCATGCTCGGAACGTACGCGTTGTCCGCCGGCTACTACGACGCGTTCTACCTGAAGGCCCAAAAGGTCCGAACGCTGATCAAGCGCGATTTCGACGAGGTTTTCGCCACCGGCATCGATGCGCTCGTGGCGCCGACATCACCGTCGGTTGCCTTCCGGTTCGGTTCGAAGACGGCAGATCCGGTATCCATGTATCTGTCCGATGCCTGCACGCTGCCGGTGAACATGGCCGGTCTGCCCGGCGTGTCCATCCCTTGCGGTTTGTCCGAGGGCCTACCGGTGGGCCTGCAGTTGATAGGCCCGGCCTGGAGCGAGCTGATGCTGTTCCGTGCGGCGCGGGCATTCGAGGGCCTGACCGCAGCGGCGACCTGGCGCGATCTGGAGCCAAGAGATCTGTCGTTGGCAGACGATATTGCGGGCCCCACTCCAGCTGAACGCGCGGCAGCGCTGGCGGTCGGTACCCAATGACCATAAAAGCCAGGCTGCCACTTGCCGAACGGGCGCTGTCTGAACGCGTCCAGTCCGTCCCGCCGTCCGGTATTCGCAAGTTCTTCGACATCCTGGCCACGATGGACGACGTCATCAGCCTGGGAGTGGGGGAACCGGACTTCGACACGCCGCGCCACATCATCGAGGCAGGCGTGGAGTCCCTGCGTGAGGGTCGGACCCACTACACATCCAACTACGGCACGGTGGAGTTGCGCCGTGCCCTCAGCTCGCATCTCGACCGGCGATACGGCGTCCGGTACGACCCCACGACCGAGCTGCTCATCACCGTCGGAGCCTCCGAAGCGGTGGATCTGGCGCTGCGTGCGACCTGCGACCCCGGCGACGAGGTGATCATCCACGAGCCGTCATACGTCGCCTATGTCCCGGCCATCGTGTTCGCCGGGGGCACGGCCGTGCGCGTTTCCACTCGCTACGAGGACGACTTCGCGCTCGATCCGGCGGCGGTCGAGGCAGCGATTACGCCTCGGACCAAGGGGCTCTTCCTCGGCTATCCGTGCAATCCGACCGGGGCGGTATTGACGCCCGAAATCCAGGACGAGCTCGCCCGGATCGCCGTCCGCCACGATCTGCTTGTCTACAGCGACGAGATCTACGATCGCCTGGCCTATGGCTCGTACACCCACCGGGCGTTCTCGTCGCTCCCCGGGATGCGCGAGCGGACCATCCTGATGGGCGGCTTCTCGAAGGCCTACGCGATGACCGGCTGGCGGGTCGGCTGGCTGGCGGCACCGGCCGGAATCCTCGAGGGGATCGTCAAGGTCCACCAGTACGGCATCATGTCCGCGCCGACGATCGCCCAGGACGCGGCCTTGGTCGCCCTCATCGAAGGGGAGGCGGACGTGGAGCGGATGCGCGCCGAATACGATCGCCGCCGGCGCCTCGTCGTCGACGGCTTCAATGCCATGGGTCTCGAGACGTTCGAGCCGCTCGGTGCCTTCTACGCGTTCCCGCGGATCACGTCCACCGGCCTGGACTCCGAGACGTTCGCCCAGCGGTTGCTCGAGCAGGAACACGTGGCCGTAGTCCCCGGCGGAGCGTTCGGGCCCTCGGGTGAGGGCCACGTTCGCGCCTGCTACGCCACGAGCTACGAGAAGCTCGAGGAAGCGCTCAGTCGCATCGGCCGGTTCGTCCAGCACCGTCGAATCATCGCCGGGCCAGGCTGACCGGTCCATGACCGAGACGTCCGTCATCCTTACCGGCGGCAGGTCCGAGGCGGGCGGCAGCCCGTTCTCGACCTTTGTGCTGACCGACATCGAGGGGAGTACTCGCCTCTGGGAGGAGCACGGGGATGCGATGGGAGCGGCCCTCGCCGTCCATGATCGCGTCGTCCGTGGCGCCGTCGAAGGCGGCGGGGGCGCCGTCATCAAGACGACCGGCGACGGAATCCTCGCGGTGTTCGCGGACCCGGTCGCAGCGGTAATGACTGCGCTGTCCGCTCAGCGCTCGCTTCGGGACGTCGAATGGGGCTCCATCGGGGCCCTCCGCGTCCGGATCGCGATCCATGCGGGGGCGGCCGAGACGCGGGACGGTGATTTCTTCGGCCCGGCGCTCAACCGCGACGCCCGGATCCTGGCAATCGGCCACGGCGGCCAGATCCTGCTGTCGGCCGTCGCCGCGGCTCTCGCTCGCGACCGGCTCCCCGGCGACATTGAGCTCCTCGATCGCGGATCGCACCGGCTCCGCGACCTGGACCGCCCCGAGCAGATCTTCCAGGTGGCCACGGCAGACCTGCCACGGGACTTCCCCCCGCTCCGGTCACTCAGCACCCGGCGGTCCAACCTGCCCGTGGCGGTCACCTCGTTCGTCGGTCGGGAACGCGAGCGAGCCGAGATCGGGCGTCTCCTCGAACGGGGGCGGCTGGTGACCCTGATCGGGACC
The DNA here is from genome assembly GCA_046714395.1 of Candidatus Limnocylindrales bacterium. Classification (GTDB taxonomy): domain Bacteria; phylum Chloroflexota; class Limnocylindria; order Limnocylindrales; family CSP1-4; genus UBA5189. The sequence goes on from JBKKBB010000073.1 coordinate 26,289, forward strand.
GGTGGCACCGGCAAGACGCGCCTCATGCTCGAATCCGCCGGCGAGATCACGGCCCGCTTTCCGGACGGGGTCTGGCTGGCCGAGCTCGCCCCGCTCACCGACGCCGCGCAGATCGCGCCGGAGATCGCCCGAGCGCTCGGCGTTGCCGAGCAGCCGGGCCGGCCCACCCTCCAGGTGGTGGGGGACTTCCTCGCGGGGAAGGACCTGTTGCTCCTGATCGACAACGCCGAGCACCTCATCGACGGGGTCGCCGAGGTCGCGCACCGGCTCCTCGCCGATGCTCCCGGGCTGCGGATCCTGACCACCAGCCGCGAGGCACTCGCCGTGCCGGGCGAAGCCGTGGTCCAGGTCCCGTCGTTGTCCTGCCCGGGCGGGCTGGACCGAAGCCGAATGGGTGGACCGCCGCCGCTCCTCGACATCGACGAGGTCGCGGGGACCGAGGCCGTTCGCCTGTTCGCCGAGCGGGCCGGCGCCGTCCTTCCGTCGTTCGAGCTGACCACCGAGAACGTCGAGGCCGTGGCCGAGATCTGCCGCCGGCTCGACGGGATCCCGCTGGCGATCGAGCTTGCGGCCGGGCGCGTTTCGGCGATGTCGCCGCAGGAGATCGCGGTCGGGCTCGGTGACCGGTTTCGCCTGTTGACCGGCGGCCGGCGCAGCGCGGTCCCTCGTCAGCAGACGCTCCACGCTCTGATCGACTGGAGCTGGGATCTCCTCACCGATGACGACCGGCGGCTGCTCCGGCGCCTGGCGATCTTTGCCGGGGGCTGGACGGCCGGGGCGGCCGCCCGCATCGTGGGCGAGGACACGGCCGTGGCCGCTTCGCGGGGCCCGACGGCAAGTGCGCCGGCCGGCCTGATGGCGACGGTGGATGGCCTGTCGCGTCTTGTCGACCGATCACTCGTCCTCGTGGACCGCGGTGCGACGACCCGGTATCGGATGCTCGAGACGATCCGGCAGTACGCCCGGGAGCGGCTCATCGAGAGCGACGAGGCCGAGCCGATCGCCGCCCGGCACCTCGAGTTCTTCGCCGCGATGGCCGAGCAGGCCGCCCCCGAACTGCACGGTCCGGCGATGGTCGACTGGCTGGATCGGCTTGACAGCGAGACCGAGAACATCGGTGTTGCCCTGGAATGGAGCCTCGAATCAGATCCGGACACCGCCGTCCGCATGTGCTCGTCGATGCTCGCCTACTGGCGTGTCCGCGCTCCATCGCCGGATAATCAGGACCGGATCGTCGCGTCCGTGGAGGTCGCCCGGCGGCTCGAGGCGGGCCCACCCGAACCGACCACGGCGCAGCGAATCGCCGCCGCTCGACTCCTCGGCCAGGCCGCTTGGACATGGTCATCCGTCGGCCGCGCAGATATGGCCGTCGGATGGGCGGCCGAGGCCATGGCGCTCGCCAGGGTCCTGGACGACAAGCCCACGCTCATCACGGCGATGATCGGCGACTCAATCACCAGGATCTTCTCCGGTGCACACTTTGACTTCAGCGGAGGGATCGACGAGATCCTCGCGCTGGCGACCGAGACGGGCGACAACTGGACGATCGCGATGGTCGCCGGCGGCGTGGCCTCGGTGCTGTCATTGAGGGATCCGGCGGCTGCCGAGCAGCTCCTCTCGATCGGCATGGCCGCCGCGCGCGTTTCCGGCAACCCGCAGGTCATCGCGACGACCTCGATGGGGCAAGGGCGGCTCCTGACCCAGCTCGGACGGACTGCCGAAGGGCGGGCGTTGCTCGAGGATGCGATTGCCAGGTTTGCCGAGATCGGTGACGAGCGGTTCGTCGCCATGTGCCGCAGCGAGCTCGCGCACGCGCTCCGCCGGGCAGGGCAGGTCGAGGAGGCGATGGCGATGTACCGTGATCTGATCCACGTCTGGGTTCGCTCGGGTAACCGCGGCGCGGTCGCCCATCAGCTCGAGAGCATCGCCTTCGCCCAGATCGCAGGCGGTTCCACGGAACGGGCCGCAAGCCTGTTGGGCGCGGCATCGGCCCTCCGGGACGCGGCGCACAGCCCGATGATCGAAGCGGAACAGGTCGAGCATGACGAGTGGCTCGAACGGCTCCGAGCGGCCGGCGACCCGTCCACGGTTGACGCCGCGCGAGCTGCCGGCCGGGCGATGCCGATGTCGGAGGCGGTCGCGATCGCCGTCTCCTGAGCGGCCCGCGTCGCGGCTGCGGGCCCAAGGGACCCTGTGCGACACTGCGGTCCATGCCGGCCGCACGCCCGATCTCCGCCGCCCTGGACCGCTACGAAGCCGTGATCGGCATCGAGGTCCACAGCCAGCTGAAGACCGCCTCGAAGATGTTCTGTGGCTGTTCGACGGCGTACGACGGCGCCGGACCGAACACCCACACCTGCCCGGTCTGCCTGGGCCTGCCGGGAGCGCTGCCCGTGAT
>JBKKBB010000074.1:0-7942 GCA_046714395.1 Candidatus Limnocylindrales bacterium
TCTCGCTCGGTCGACGTGAAACGCTCCCCGTCAAAACGATCGGGACCGTCCGACCTGGGTGGCCCGATCGTTGGCGGCGGCTTGAGCAGTCGGTTCCGCGCGTGCTCGGCGCGTCGAGCGTCCACCATGGCCCGAAGGTCGGAAGGCTGCTCGATCAGCTCCCGGATCTCCTTCCGATCCAGGAGAAACACGTCGTCCGCGGTATCGAAACAGCCCGCTTCGGCCAATCGTCGTCCAACCCGCCTGGAAACGCTCCGCATCCTGGCCTGCGCCAGACGATCGATCCAGTAGTTGTGGACCTCGGTCAACGGGCCGATCGCGCGGGCGAGGGCGAGCAGCTGCTCGAATCGCTCGAGCTCCTGCGGCCTGTCCGTCAGCCGGACCCGCACGGCGTCGGCCAGCACGTCCGCATCATCGGCGAGCCGCCGGCGCCGCGTCTCGGCCGACTCGGGAGCATTTCCGAGGCGCTGTCCGAGTTGGGCGAGGACGAGCGACGGCTCGTCCGCCCACGAGGGCAGGCTGAGGTCGTCGAACCCCTGGCCGAGGTGCCCGTGCCGGCTCAGGAACTCGTCCAGTTCGGAAAGGAACGCCGGGCCTCCGGGAAGGGGGCGCAGGTCGTCGGGAAGGAGCGGCGAGGATGGCACGGGGCTGCCCGACACTCCCGCGACCAGGGCCGACTCGATCGCCGAGAGGGCGCGCGCAGACTCGGCAAGCCGTTCCATCCCGAGCTCGGTTTCGAGCAGTTCGTGCGCCGCGCCCTGAACGAGGCGGAGGGACTCCCCGGCGCTCGCGTCCGGAACGACCTGTTCGTACAGATCGGCGAGGTCCTCGAGCACCTGATAGGGCCCCAGAATGATGCAGAAGTGAAGGTCCCACATCCGTTGGGTGGCTGCCCAGGCGTCATCCCAGGCTGCCCCCAGGTCGGCGGGCTCGAGGGTCTCGATCGGGATGGTTCGCAGGAACGTCTCGAGGGACTTCAACTCCGGCAGCACTTCGCTTGCCCAGAACGCTTCGGTCACCTCCGCCCGCTCGCGCAGCACGCCAAGCCACCGGTCGGAGAGCGCGGCCCGGTCCGCCTCGGCCGCGTTGGCGTCCCGGGTGAAATAGACGAACCCGTTCCAGATCCGGACGTGCCATCGCTGCGGGAACCCGCCGTACAGTTCTGGGGCGAGGTTGAACCCCCGTCCGACGACCCGCACGTAGTCCGCTGCGAGGGCGGTCAAGGCGAATGGCCAGTGCATGTCGTCCAGTTCCCAGGATCGATCCGCGTCGGCGGGTTCCTCCCAGGACACCGGAAACGGCTCCGGTGTTGCGCGGGTTGCGTCCAGCGTGGTCACGGCGTCCTCTAGCTTCGTGATCAGGTGGCTGTGATTGGGCGTGCCCGGGGGAGAACCGGGGTGCTACCCGCGTCGGCGGCTTAGCGCCGCGGAGGTGGGCTCGGCCGCAGCGGCGAACGTTTGTCAGGCCTCGGCGGGCAGGCTCTCGGGCTCCTCGACGGGTCCGCTGCCGGGTCGGATCGCCTCGAGGTCGATCGTGCGCGAACGGCGTGTCCGACCCGATTCCGTCCGAACCATGACCGCGGGGATCACACCACTGGGCCCGGATTCCACGATCGCGGACTCGCCGACGTAGAGACCACTGAGGATGCGGACTCGGTCGCCGAGTCCGATCGACGACTGGCCCACGACGGCCGTCAGGTTGATTGACACGGTTCGCCCGGCCGGGTTGCGCGGATCATTCGCACCGAGCAACGGCGGCGGCCCCTTCGTGGCGGTCTTTGGAGGCGGATACGTGACCTTGCGGCGACGCATCGGCTAGTACCGGCGACGCGCGGTTGCGTCGTCCTTCTTGGGTTTGGGCTCGTGGCCGGGGCGGGGCGGTCGCGGCAACGTGCCGGGGGCCATGTCCGGCGGGCGGGCCTGCGGTCCGCGCTCCTTGGCCGCCCGAACAACGGCGTTGAACTCTGCGGCGAGCGGAGCGGGAATGCTGCCCTGCCAGGCCCGCTCGATCTCCTGGATCCGTGCGGTTTCGGTGGCGCGACGCTGGCGCTCGAAGCTCGAATGCTTGGTCATTGTCCCTCGATTCATGGCGCCCCTTGATGGGGCGATGCGTCAATCGTACGCGCCTCCGGCCGAGACCGGCTCAAACAGGAGGCTTGCCGGTCGCGCTGAGCGCGCGTCGGGCGTCCCGAGCGCTAGACTCGCGGGATCGCCGGAAGGATACGAGGTGGCGCGATGGCCGTGACGATTCGCAAGTGGGTGACCTTCGAGGAGGAGATCCTCGAAGAGGGCGGCAAGGCTCTCAAGCGGCCTCTTCGTCGTGTCGCGGTCGCCGTCGTGATCAAGAATCCGTACGCCGGCACGAATCCGGACGATCTGACCGAGCTGATCGACCTGGGTGGGTTCCTCGGTGACGAGCTGATGCGGCGGTGCCAGGCGGCGCTGGGCACGCCGGTGGAGGCCTACGGCAAGGGCGGAATTGTCGGGGAACAAGGCGAGGTCGAGCAGGTTGCGGCCGTCCTCCATCCGAAATTCGGCGCTCCGACGCGCGGCCGGGTGGGTGGCGTGTCCATCCTCCCGTCGGTCAAGAAGCGCGGGGCGATGGGCGCGACGCTGGACATCCCGATCCATCACATCAAGGCGATGCTCGTGCGCAGCCACTTTGACGCCGTGGAGATTCGGGTCCCGGATGCGCCGGCTTCCGACGAGATCCTGCTCGCCCTTGCGGTGAGCGACGGCGGGCGGCCCCACGCGCGTGTTGGCGGCCTTCGCGCCGAGGACGCCGTCGGCGAAGACGGTCTTCGCTAGGCAACGGACGACCGGACGCGGCTGATCGGATGCGCACACTCATTCGCAATCTCGGCGAGATCGCGACCGGTGACATCGCTCGACCGCTCGCCGACGCCGATCAGATCCTGATCGTCGATGGGCGGATCGCGGCGATCGGGCGGGATCTCGCGGGGTCCGCTGAGGCGACCTCGGACCAGGTCATCGATGCCCACGGGAGCACCATGTTCCCGGGCCTCATCGATTCGCACGCCCACCCGGTGTTCGGTGACTTCAGCCCGCGTCAGCGCACCATGGACTTCATTGAGTCCGGGCTCCACGGCGGCGTGACCAGCGTGATCTCGGCGGGCGAAGTCCACCTGCCCGGCAGGCCCAGGGACATCGTCGGGCTCAAGGCCCTGGCGATCGTCGTCTCGAAGAGCTATCAGAACTTCCGGCCGGCCGGCGTCAAGGTGCATGCCGGCGCGCCGATTCTGGAAGTCGGCCTCGAGGAACGCGACTTCGCGGAGATGGCGGCAGCGGGCGTCAGACTGGTCGGTGAAGTCGGTCTGGGTAGCGTGAAGACCGGCGCCCAGGCAGCGCCGATGATCGTCTGGGCGAAGCGCCACGGAATGATTGCGACCTTCCACACCGGCGGACCATCGATCGCGGGTTCCAGCGCCATTGGAGCCGACGAGGTGCTCGAGGCGAGGCCGCACATCGTCGGGCATATCAACGGGGGGACGACGGCCCTGCCGGATGTCGACATCGAGCGCCTCGTGGCCAGCGACATGGCGGTCGAGATCGTTCATTGCGGGAATCTGCGAGCGGCGCTCCTCGCGGTTCGGCTGGCGGGGTCCTCCAGCGCCCTGGACCGCGTCATCATCGGCAACGACGCACCGTCGGGCACGGGCGTGGTGCCGCTCGGGATCCTGCGCACGATGGCGCACATCGCATCGCTCGGGGCGATCGCCCCGGAACTTGCGGTCGCGATGGCCACCGGCAATACGGCCCGCATCCATGGGCTGGACGTCGGGCGGATCGCCGTCGGCCTGGCGGCGGACCTCGTGCTCGTCGACGCCCCGGTTGGGTCCGCCGCATCCACGGCCCTCGGCGCGCTGGCCATCGGCGACCTGCCCGGCATTTCCATGGTCCTTATCGACGGCGAGGTCCGGGTCGGCCGCAGCCGGAATACGGCCCCGGCGGGTCGCGCCGCCGAGATCGTCGGCAACACCGGTCCGGCGTCCGGCGGCCACTGAGCCGCGATGCGCTACGGCCTGCGGCTTCCGTCATTCGCGCTCGCCGACGGCGGACCGTCCCTCGCCGACATGGGCGACTATCTGTGCCGGGCCGAGGACCTTGGCTTCGAGACGGCCATGCTCATCGATCACCTGCTCGTTGCGCCGCCCGCCTATCGAGTGGCCTGGCTCGAGCCGGTTTCCCTGCTCAGCGCCCTGGCCGGGGTGACCCGATCGATTCGCCTGGGGACCTTGGTCCTGGTCCTGCCGTTTCGCGACCCAGTGGCCCTCGCCAAGGAATGGGCCACCCTCGACGTACTGTCGGGCGGCCGTTCGGTCCTGGGCGTCGGTGTCGGTTGGAACGAGGCTGAGTTCGCCGCACTGCGAATCCCGTATCGGGAACGGGGCCGCCGCACGACCGAGATGCTCGAGGCGATCATCGCGCTGTGGGGAGGCGACCACGTCAGCTACGAGGGGCGCCACTATCAATTCCACGACCTGACGATCGAGCCGAAGCCGATCCAGCGACCACACCCGCCGATCTGGATCGGCGGTGGCACGCAGCCGTCCGCCCGGATCTATGGCCAGGACGTTCCCTCTATCGAGCCGGTCCTTCGACGGATCGCGCGGTACGCCACGACCTGGGTACCGCATTCCTCCGCCACGGCCGAGATGGTCGCGAGCGACTGGGCCGCAATTCAGACCTACATGCTCGAGCTCGGCCGCCGGCCCGACGAGCTTTCCAAGGTCTACTCGAACTTCGTGCACATCCTGCGACCCGGTGAGAAGCCCGAGGCCGCGGCCCCTCACTTCTCGGTCTATTCGGGGATGGATCTCGACTACTGGCAGCGCTTCTACCTCCTCGGAGAAGCAGAGGAAGTGGCGGACAAGATTCGCGCCAAGGTCACCGCCCTCGGTGGCGTGGATCATCTGATCCTGAACCCGCTCGACTGGAATCCCGCCAATCTCGAGCTGCTCGCGGAGCGGGTTCTCCCCCTGGTCGGCGCGTAGGCCTCGGACCGGCGGTGGGCAGCTACCTTCGACCGACGACGACCGAGGCGGCCCTCCAGGCGCTTGCGGCAGGGTTCCACGAAGGCCGAGCCTTGGCCATCGTGGCCGGCGCGACGGACCACTACCCGGCCCGTGTCAGCCAATCGCCGGATGAGGATATCCTCGACATCAGCGGGCTGGCCGATGGCGGCCAGATCAGATCGGTCCAGGGTGGCTGGTGGCTCCCCGCACGCGCAACCTGGACCGAACTCATCGAGGCCGACCTGCCCCCACGGTTCGATGGGCTGGTCCGCGCCGCCCGCGCGATCGGTGGGGTCCAGATCCAGAACCGTGCGACCGTCGTCGGCAACCTGTGCAACGCGTCCCCGGCCGCGGATGGAACCCCGAATCTGCTCGTGCTCGACGCCGACGTGGTCCTGGCGTCCGTGGGCGGAGAGCGACGTGTCCCGGTCTCCGAGTTCGTGACCGGCAATCGAAGCACGATCCGGGCGACCGATGAGCTCGTTACGGGCCTGTTCGTCCCGGACGGCTCCGGCGGCACCGGCGGCCATGTCGGCTCCGGCGTACTCGCCGCCGAGAGAGACACCCGATCGACGTTCCTGAAGCTCGGCTCGCGAGCCTACCTGGTGATCTCGATCGCCATGGTTGCGGCCGTTCTCGCCCGGGACGGGACAGGCCGGATCAGTGACGCTCGGGTCGCGGTCGGGGCGTGCTCTCCCATCGCGCAGCGTCTAGGTTCGCTGGAGCGGGCGTTACTCGGACGCGCGGCCGAGCCGGGGATCGGGGCGGCAGTTCGGCCGGAGCACCTGGCCGGACTGGCACCCATCGACGATGTGCGGGCAACCGCAACCTACCGGCGTGAGGCGGCCGAGGTTCTGGTTCGCCGGGCGCTCGAGGAGCTCGTAGCGTGACAGTCTGGGTCAGCCTCCGGGTCAACGGATCCCTGGTCGATCTCGAAGTCGACCCGATGCGCCGGCTGGCCGACGTCCTGCGCGAGGACCTTGGCCTCATCGGAACGAAGATCGGCTGCAACGCCGGCGACTGCGGCGCCTGCACGGTTCGGCTCGATGGGCGGCAGGTCTGCGCCTGCCTCGTCCCCGTTGTCCAGGCGGCCGGCTCGGACGTCCGTACGGTCGAGGGCCTGTCCAAGCCCGTGCGCCCCGCCGAATTCGGCGACCTGGGTGCGCTCCAGCGGGCGTTTCTCGACCACGGGGCGGCCCAGTGCGGGATCTGCACGCCGGGCATGCTGATGGCGGCCGATGACCTGCTCGCCCGCCAGCCCGGTCCGTCCGAGCGGGAGATCCTCGACGGGATCGGTGGCGTGCTCTGCCGATGCACGGGCTATCGGAAGATTCTCGAAGCCGTCGCCGACGCGGCGACACGCAACGATCTCGACGCGAACGTCGGCGCCGACACGCACGACGCCGAGCCTTCGGTCGGAACCAGGCTGCGCAAGGTGGACGGGATTGAACGGGTGAACGGCAGCGCGCTGTTCGGAGCCGACGCGCGACCGGAGGGCATGCTCCTGGTCCGGGCGATCCGCTCGCCACATGCTCGCGCGCGCTTCTCGATCGGCGACCTCGGACCACTGCTCCAGCGACACCCGGGCCTCGTCCGCGTGCTCAGCGCGGCCGACATCCCCGGCCAGAATCGATACGGCATCTACGCCACCGGCAAGGATCAGCCTGCTCTGGCCGATGGCCAGGTCCGGCATCGGGGCGAGGCCGTCCTCGCCCTGGTCGGCGACGCGGCCACGATCGCCGCGATTCGCGAAGACGACGTGCCGATCAGCTGGGAACCGCTGCCCGCAATCTCGGACATCGACGCCGCGATGGCCGGCTCGGCGCCGATCATCCACGCGCACGCCCCGGCGAATGTCCTGATCGAGGGTCGGGTGGCCAGCGGAGACATCGATCGCGCGATGGCGACATCCGCCCTGACGGCCGAAGTCAGCATCGAGACCACCTTTGTCGAGCACGCCTACATCGAGCCCGAGGCCGGCTTCGCCCGTAGGGTCGGCGATCGGATCGAGCTGTTCGTGAGCACGCAGACGCCGTACATGGATCGCGATGAGGTCGCCCTGATCCTCGGACTGCGACCAGACCAGGTGCGGATCATCCCAAGTGCCGTTGGTGGAGGATTCGGGGGCAAGCTCGACCTGTCGGTCCATCCACTCATGGCAACGGCCGCCTGGTTGCTGGACCGGCCGGTCGGCGCCGTCTGGACCCGCCCGGAATCGATGGCCGCCAGCCCGAAGCGGCATCCGGCCCGGATCCAGGCGAGTGCCGGCGCGACAGCCGACGGGATCCTGACTTGGTTCCGGTTCCACGGCGATTTCGACACGGGCGCCTACGCCTCGTGGGGTCCCACGGTCGCCAACCGCGTTCCTGTGCACGCGATGGGCCCCTATGCCGTACCCAACGTCCTGGCCACGACCCGGGCGGTGCACACCAACAATCCGCCGGCCGGCGCCTTCCGCGGGTTCGGCGTCCCGCAGGCCGCCGTCGCCCATGAGGCGCTCATGGACGATCTCGCCGCGCAGCTCGGGATGGACGCATTGGAGTTCCGGTACGTGAACGCGCTCCGTGCCGGCTCGATCACCGCCACCGGCCAGCTTCTGCGGGCGAGCGCGGGGCTGCCGGCGTGTCTTGACGCGCTCCGTCCGCATTGGACTGAGGCTCGGGCGGCCGCCGCCGCATGGAATGACGAAGCTATCCAGCGCGGAGACCCGAGCCGGCGCGGCGTTGGCGTGGGGGCGATGTGGTACGGAATCGGGAACACCTCGTTGACGAACCCGTCCACGATGGAACTCGGCATCGATCGCGAAGGCGGCGTCACGCTCTACAGCGGCGCCGTCGACATCGGCCAGGGTGCCTCGACGGTCGTCGTCCAGATTGCCGCCGATGCCCTGGGGGTGCCGGCGTCCAC
>JBKKBB010000075.1:0-7381 GCA_046714395.1 Candidatus Limnocylindrales bacterium
GCTCAGAGCGGGATGTTGCCATGCTTCTTTCTGGGATTCGTGTCGCGCTTGTCGGCGAGCATCTCAAGGGCGCGGATCAAGCGCGGACGCGTCTCCGATGGGCGGATGACGTCATCGACGTACCCGCGCGACGCGGCGATGTACGGGTTGGAGTATGCCTCTTCGTATTCCGTGACCAGGCGCATGCCCTCGGCGACGGGATCCTCTGCCGTCGCGATCGCCTCCTTGTAGATGATGTTCACGGCACCCCTGGCCCCCATCACAGCGATCTCGGCCGTCGGCCACGCGAAGTTCATGGCGCCGCGGATGTGCTTGCTGCTCATGACGTCGTAGGCGCCGCCATAGGCCTTGCGGGTGATCACGGTCACCTTGGGCACCGTCGCCTCGCAATAGGCGTACAGCAGCTTCGCCCCATGTTTGATGATGCCCCCGTGCTCCTGCCCCACCCCGGGAAGGAAGCCCGGGACGTCGACGAGGGAAATGATGGGGACGTTGAAGCAGTCGCAGGTGCGAACGAATCGCGCGGCCTTGATCGACGCGTCGATGTCGAGCGCCCCGGCGAGAAACGAAGGCTGCTGCGCGACGATACCGACGCTTCGCCCTCCGAGTCGAGCGAAGCCGACGAGGATGTTCGGCGCCCAGCCGGGCTGGATCTCCAGGAATGCGCCGTCGTCCACGACCCGACGGATCACATCGTGCATGTCGTATGGCTTCTGGGGATCATCGGGGACGATGGTGTCCAGCGACGAATCCATTCGGTCGATGGGATCGACAACAGGCGCCAGCGCCGGCATCTCGAGATTGTTCTGGGGCAGGTGCGCCAGAATCCTGCGCACGACCTCGAGGGCTTCGGATTCGTCCGGCGCTGCAAGGTGCGCCACGCCGCTGCGGGTTGTATGGACGGTCGCGCCGCCGAGCGCCTCAGAATCCACCTGCTCGTGGGTCACGGCCTTCACGACGTTGGGACCGGTCACGAACATGTAGCTCGTGCCCTCCACCATGACCGTGAAGTCGGTGATCGCCGGCGAGTACACCGCTCCGCCGGCGCATGGCCCCATGATCACGGAAATCTGCGGGACGACGCCCGAGGCCAGGACGTTACGAAGGAAGATGTCCGCGTACCCACCGAGGGACGCCACGCCTTCCTGAATCCGGGCACCGCCGGAATCGTTGAGCCCGATGATCGGGGCCCCGACCTTCATGGCGAAATCCATCACCTTGCAGATCTTTTCCGCGTAGGCCTCCGACAGAGACCCGCCGAAGACCGTGAAGTCCTGGCTGAAGACGAAGACGAGTCGCCCGTCGATCTGGCCGTGACCCGTGACCACGCCGTCGCCGAGATAGCGCTGGTCCTCGAGACCGAAGTCGGTAGAGCGATGGGTAACGAACGCGTCGAGCTCGACAAACGAACCGGGGTCAAGCAAGAGATCCAGACGCTCGCGGGCGGTCAGCTTCCCAATGGCGTGTTGACGGTCTATCCGCGCCTGTCCCCCGCCGAGCAAGGCCTCCGCCCGCATCCGTCCAAGGCGGTTGAGTCGCTCATCGTTCGTCGGCACTGGTCTGACTCCCGTTCCACGGCCGCCGAGTGCGCGGCGCTGGGCGATGGGCCATGTCTTTGCGCAAGGACAGATAGCGCCTGTTCCCGGCCGGTGTCCATTCTAGCCACGCAGACGCGCGGATCGCCGGCGGCTCCGCAGAGGATCTGGCAAGTCAGGAATCGGGCCGTCCGCCGGTCGCGGAATGAGCCTCCGACCAGGCAGGGTAATCCACACTTCGGTGCACAACTCGCTCATCCTGTGGATAAGTCGGCCGCCGATCTCGACGGTCCTGGGGTACGATCTGGCAACGCCACCACATGCTTTTGCGGCGCCGGGGCGCGCGCAGCCTGACCAACGCCTGCCGTTTCCTGCGAGGTGCAAGTTCCGTGACCAATGTGATCGCCATCGCGAATCAGAAAGGCGGCGTCGGCAAGACGACCACGGCAATCAACCTTGCCGGCGCGCTGGCCGAAGAGAACTATCGCGTCCTGTGCATCGATATGGACCCGCAGGCCAATCTCACGGCTGGCCTCGGGATCAACCTCAACACGATCGAGCGATCAATGGCCGACGTTCTCGTGGGTCGGGCGACCTTGAAGGAAGTGATCCTCCCGACCGACACGGAACGCGTCGATGTCGTGCCGGCACACATCGACCTCGCCGCCACCGAGGGCGAGTTGTTCACGATGCTCGGCCGTGAAGGCATCCTGCGCGACGCCCTGGACGGCCAGTTGAAGCACCGCTACGACTATGCGTTGATCGACTGCCCGCCGAACCTCGGCCTGCTGACCGTCAATGGACTGGTGGCCGCCGACGGCGTGATCATTCCGGTCCAGACGCAGTTCTACGCGATGAAGGGTTTGACGAATCTGGTGAAGGTCATCAATACCATTCGCCTGAAGCTCAATCGCAAGCTGAAAGTCCTCGGACTGTTGCCGACGTTCTACGACGCTCGGACGAACCTGGCGAAGGACATGCTCGATGAGCTGCGTGTCGTCGGCGACCACCATGTCTTCGCGTCCATCGTCCGTAACACGGTGAAGCTGGGCGAGGCGCCGCTGGCCGGCTTGCCGATCACGAGCTACGCCGGGCATAGTGAAGCGGCCAGGACATACCGAGAGCTTGCGCGGGAGGTCATCGAACTTGGCTAGAACGGATTTCCGCGCGGCGGCCGCGCGGCGGCTTTCGGAGGAGCGCGAGCTCTCCCCTGCGATCATCAGCCTGCTGTCCTCGGATCGCTCAGGTCACACCTCGGGCGTTCGGAACATTCCGGTCGGCAACATCGCTCCCAATTCAGACCAGCCGCGCCTTGCCATTGAACCCACGGCGCTTGCAGAGTTGAGCGCTTCGATCCGGGTGCATGGCGTCCTGCAGCCGATCCTCGTTCGGCCGCTCGGAGACAACACCTACCAGTTGATCGCCGGAGAGCGGCGCTGGCGCGCCTCCAAGGCTGCCGGCCTCCAGACGATCCCGGCACTCGTCGAAGTCATCGATGACGACACTGCCCTCGAAATCTCGATCATCGAGAACTTGCAACGCGAGGACCTCTCCCCTCTCGACGAAGCGGCGATGTTCAGCCGGATGGTCAAGGAGCATGGTTACTCGGTCCGCAAGCTCGCCCAGAAACTTGGGAAGGACAAGGGCTACCTCGAGAATCGGCTTCGCCTCGCCGATGCCCCCGACGACGTTCGCGAGCTGGTGTCCTTGCGCAAAGACACGCTCTCTCACGCCTACGAGTTGATGAAGGTCGAGGACCCCAAGAAGCGCAAGCGACTTGGCCAGCAGGTTGCCCGCGGTGAGCTGACCCTCAACAAGCTTCGTGACAAGATCGAAGGACGGCGACCCGCCACCGTCGGAACGGACTCGGGTGACGCTGCCCCGGACGGCCCAATGGCGTCGGTTTCGGATGATGCCGAATCGGCCTGGACCGGGCGGCGGCACGTGGTCGCACCCTTGCGCGACGACTCCCTCATCGATGCGAAGCAGCAGTTGGCCGACGCGGTCGAAAGCCTTGTCGATGTGCTTCGGGCCCCCGACGTCATGGCCGCGATCGGGCCGGTCGATCGGGCCAACCTGGCCAAATACCTGACGATCGCGAAACTCAAGCTGGAGAACGTCATCGCGCTGGTGCGCAGCGGTGATTCACCCGAGGGCTGACACCACGGCGCACCCTCGCGCCCGGTCAGGCAGACGAGGTCGCCGTCGCGAGGATCCAGCCGATCCCGATCAGCCCGATCCCCGCGGCCTCCAGTTGCCAGGCGATCCGCTGCACTTGCGGCCTTGATCTCCCGATGGCCGCGACCCCGGCGGCCAACAGGGCTCCCCCGCCGGCGATCAGAGCGGAAGCCACGAGAGCCCCATTACGCGGCAGGAAGACGGCCACGAGCAACACCGCGACGCCGAATGCGACGCCGTGCAGGCGCCAGGCCATCTGATGACCGAGCGCCACGGCGACGGTTGGTCGAGACGACGCGACATCGCTTGCCAGGTCGATCAGGGCGTTGCCGATTGCGAGCCCAGTCCCGGCCAGTGCCGCGATCGGTACAACGACAACGATGGCAACCGGTACGGCTGAGGTGACCCCGAGCCAGGCAAAGAGCGGGACGAGCGGGAGTGCCAGCGCGAGGGGAAGCCAGGACACAGCGGTCCTCGACAGCCGGAAGTCGTAGGCAAATCCGAAGGCCAGTCCGCTGACCGCGAGGCCGAAGGCAGGCGCGCCGGACATCCCCGCGAGCACGAGCCCGCCGATCGTCGAGCCGACCAGAACGACCCGCGCCGCGGCAATCGAGACAAGGCCCGCCGGGATGGGCTTGACCGGGGTCCTGCCCTGGTCGCGTGGCGCGTCGTGGAGATCATTGGCGACCCCGATCGCGAACTGGAGGAGGGTCATCGACAAGGCGAGACGGGCTGCCGTCAGCACAGACCCACCGGCGATCAGGGCAATCGCCAGGACGACCGCGCCGTTCAGCAGGGACGGGAATGGATGAATCAGTCGGAGGCGGGCGCCCAGGGCGCCGAGGGCGCCGAGGCGAGCCGAGGGACTCCCCCGATCAGACGTAAACGAGCTCGTGGAAGTTGGCCACAAGAAAGTCGACGAGCCGAGCCCGGGCGTCCACCGAGCGAGCGCGAAGGCCCGGAACGAGCGCGTAGAGCGAGATCGAAGGGACGATCACGTGTCCAGCCGCGTCACGACCGAGTGTCGCGGGCGCACCGCCGCCGGATGCGAACACATGTTCGAATTCACGTTCAGACAACCGGGCGGCCGAGCGAAACGCTTCCACCACGCCGACGACGCCGCGCCGTTTGGCGACATCGCGCAGCAACTCCGCGGCCCATGAATCCACCTGATCATCCGTTTGATCGATCAGACGGGCCCGGTACTCCTCGGGATCGGCCGACAGAGCGCTGGCTCCCACGCGTCCTCCTTGTCCCAACCGCTCAACCCGGGTCGGCATCGATCGAGAGTATGCCAGAGGCGGCGGCCGCGGCCGCGGCACGCGACCCCTCCGGCCAGTCGTTGAATCGCTCGGTCAGCCAGCGTCCGAAGCGACCGGGCGGTGCTGGATCCGGGGCGTCCGCGAGCAAGTCGAGCAGCGCCGCGGTCAGGCCGGCCGTCAAGCCGGCCACCGCATCGGCCGTCGGTCGTCCGATTGCCGCAAGGGGCCGGCCGATCCGAACGCGCAGCGGGCGCCGAAACCCGAGCCATGACATGCCGTTGAGCGCCACGGGCACCACGGGAACGCCGGCCCGGAGCGCGAAATAGGCGGCGCCCTCCTGGAGGGGCAGGAGCGTCCGCTCGCCGACGTGGATCCTCCCCTCCCCCGCAATCGCGAGGACCCCGCCGGCGGCGAAGACCGCCTGGACCCGTCGGGTTGTCTCAAGCAGGTCGGACTTCGCGGTGTTGAACGGAACTGGGGTCCCCGTCCAGAACATGAGCCGGTTGCGCGGCCCGACTCGAAGGTCATCCTCCTTCGGTCCGAAGAGGTAGAGGCGAGGCCTGAGTGGCAACGTTGCGAACAGGAGGAACGGGTCCATCCAGCTCTGGTGGTTGAAGCAGAGCAAGGCAGGCCCCGCAGGCAGGCGCTCCCTGCCTTCGACCCGGATCCGAAAGAGCAGGCGCATGAGCAGGCCCACCACGAGTCTCGAGGAGTAGTAGCGCAGCGCCCGATTCCAGCGCGGGAGCTCGGAACGAGGCAGGCGGCGATCGTCGCGGGTCATGACCTGGAAAGACGGTTGGAGGGCACGGCCGTTACGCGACCGCCGGGGTGGGGCTCGAGTGAAGAGGGATCCAGATCCGCAAGGCGGCCCAGGACGTAATGGGCGAGTTCAGCGGCGCCCGGTGCCGGCGGAACGCTGAGATTGGGGACGAGCACGACCGTCATGCCGGCGGCGAGGCCGGCGCGGACGCCGTTGATCGAGTCCTCCACCACCAGGCAGCGGCCCGGAGCAACGCCGAGTTGCCGCGCCGCGAGGAGGTAGACGTCGGCCGCCGGTTTGCCGTGGTCCACTTCGTCCGAGGAAACGACGATCGGGACGGTCGCCTCGAGGGCGGTGCCGCGCAGGGCTGCCGCTATCACATCCCGGTGTGCCGACGAGGCGATGGCGACGGGCCACGCAGCGGCGATCCGGCGGACGGCCTCCACGGCACCGTCGATCGCCGGTGCGCCGGCTTCGTATCGCCGGACCACTCGATTCACGATCTCGGATTCGATGGCCGAGTCGAGGTCAGCCGGGAGGCCCATGCGCTCCCGCATGATTCGTCTCCAGCCACGCGAGTTCGCGCCCATCACGGCATGGCTGTCCTCGACGGTCCAGCTCAGCCCGAGTGTTGCCGCCCACTTGGTCCGCTCCTCGTGCCACCAGAGCTCTGAATCGACGATGACCCCGTCGAGATCGAAAATGACCGCCGACAGGGTCACGTCCCTCCCAACGTCACTCGGCACGGTCATACGGTCGAGCCTAGCATCTGGCCACCTGACGGAGGTCAAGACGGGACGACCTCGCCGCGAAAGGAAGCGCTCGCGGATCGCGCCGAGATGGTCGTTGAGTTCAGTTGTGGCACGCTTCATGTTCGTGCTGCTGAGGGCGACCGGTGGGCGCTGTCGGGATCCGGGCCGAGCGAACGTCAGCCGATCGTCCGAGCAGCGACGACGCGCGTCGATGTCCGCGACCCAGAGGACGTCGGGTTCTCCATGGTGGCCGCTGGATCCCGATGGCAGGTCACCGTCCCGCGTTCACCGCTCGTGGATCTCTCGGTCACGCTCAATGCGGGCGACGGCACGGTGGACCTGAGCGGCGCGAAGATCGGTCAGTTCGACCTCACCGTGAACGCGGGCTCGTTGGATGCCGACCTCTCGAATGTCGTGTCGGTCGGCGGGACGAGCGTCACCCTGAACGCGGGTACGGCGCACCTGGGTCTCCCCGGCACCGTCGCGGCGGCGAACCTGACGCTGAACGCGGGAAACCTGACCGTGTGCGGCGCGTCGGGTAGCCCGTGGCGACTCCGGGGGCCGCGGAGCGGTGATCCTGGGGGCCGTCCTCGTCCTCGTTGGAGCCTGGTTCCTCGTCCGACGCTACCTTCCGTCAATCGACGACGAGCTGCTCGGTCCGGCGATCCTCATCCTCATCGGCGTTCTGCTGGTCGGCGGCGACCTGCGCAAGAGTTCGGATGGCCGTTCCTCCGGGCATCGCTGATCCTGCGGTACATGGCACCCGCCGGCGAAGGCTCGATCCGCGCCCGAGCGCGTTCCGCGTCGTGATCCGGCCGACTGCCCGACATCGAGCCGTCATCGAGTCGGGCTAGACTCGCGGGAGTCCGACACGAGGAGCAGACCTGATGTTTT
>JBKKBB010000076.1:0-4831 GCA_046714395.1 Candidatus Limnocylindrales bacterium
GGGCGCGCCAACGATCGTCGCCCTCGAAGACAGTGGCGTACGTCCGCAGGAAGAGCTCCGGATCAATGGAATCGCGGATCACCGACCGGATCTCTTCCGGGCTCGGCCAGATCTCGGCCAGGTACACAGGCCGGCCGTCGTCTCCGATGCCGACGGGTTCGCTTGACAGGTCCACGTCCACCCGTCCGGCGAGCGCAAACGCCACGACGAGCGGCGGGGAGGCAAGGTAGCTGGCGCGGGCCAGTGGATGGATCCGGCCCTCGAAGTTGCGATTCCCGGACAGGACCGCGGCGGTTACCAGCTGGTGATGCTCGATGGCCTCGGCGATCGTGGCGTCTAGCGGGCCCGAATTCCCGATACAGGTCGTGCAGCCGTACCCGGCCAGCGCGAAACCGAGCTGTTCGAGAGGCCGCATCAGGCCCGCCGCCTCGAGGTAACCCGTCACCGCCTTTGATCCAGGCGCCAGGGACGTCTTGACGATCGGCGAAACCGTCAGGCCCCGGGCGACCGCGTTTCTGGCCAGCAGGCCGGCCCCGACCATGACCGTCGGGTTCGAGGTATTGGTGCACGAGGTGATCGCGGCAATGACCACGGATCCGTGCCCGACCGTCGCGCCGCGGCCGTCCACGTTGACCGCCACCGGATCACCTCCGCCATCGGGCGACGCGGCCAGCGGAAACGCGGTCCGGAAATTGGCCGGCAGGTCGGGCAGCTCGACACGATCCTGCGGGCGGCGCGGCCCGGCGACCGACGGTGCGACGCCGGACAGGTCGAGGGTCAGCGCCGCGTCAAATGCCGGACCATCGCCGGGCAGCCTCCAGAGTCCCTGTTCACGCGCGTACTGCTCGACCAGGGCAACCTGCGTGGCCGGCCGGCCGGTCAGGTGGAGATAGGTCAGCGTCTCATCGTCGATCGGGAAGAGGGTCGCCGTCGCCCCGAACTCCGGGCTCATGTTGGCGATCGTGGCGCGGTCGGCCAGGGAGAGGCCGGCCAGCCCGTCACCCGCGAACTCCACAAACGCGCCGACCACCCCGTACGAGCGCAGCAGTTCCGTGACCACGAGGACCAGGTCGGTGGCCGTCGAGCCCTGTGGCAGCGCACCCGTCAAGCGCACCCCGACGATGCGTGGCAGGGGCTGGTAGAGCGGCTGGCCGAGGAGGACCGCCTCGGCTTCGATCCCGCCGACGCCATAACCGAGGACCCCGAGGGCGTTGATCATGGTGGTGTGGGAGTCCGTGCCGACCAAGGTGTCCGGGAAGGCAACGCGACCGAGTTCGTCGGCGCGCTCCGTCACGACCGTGGCCAGGAACTCCAGGTTGACCTGGTGGATGATCCCCGTTCCGGGTGGCACGACCCGGAGGTCGCGGAACGCGGTCTGCGCCCAGCGCAGGAGCTGGTAGCGCTCACCGTTGCGTTCGTACTCGCGGTTCACGTTCAGGGCGAAGGCAGCGGGCGTCCCGAAGGCATCCACCTGGACCGAATGGTCGATGACGAGGTCGGCCGGGACCAGCGGATTCACGCGCGCGGGATCGCCGCCCAGATCGGCCATCGCATCTCGCATGGCGGCCAGATCGACGATCGCCGGGACGCCGGTGAAGTCCTGGAGCACCACGCGGGCAGGCATGAACGGGATCTCCGCATCGCCTCCGGCCCCCGGTCGCCACGAGGCGAGACGCTCCACGTCCGCCGGCTCGACGATCCCCCCGCCGGCGTGCCGGAGCACATTCTCGAGCAGGATCTTCAGGGTCACAGGCGCACTCGCCAGGTCGATCCGATCCCCGAGGGCGGCCAGACGGTACACGTCAGGCTGCCCGGGCCCGAGTGAGCTGCGGGCCCCGAACGGATCGCGAATCGCCACGGAGATTGGTCCCTCGATGGGTGGATACACTCGTTGGGTGCAAGCGTACCGCGCCCGGCCATCCAACCCCACCCAGGCTCAACGGTGAGAGCCTGGCCCGCGCGCGAACGGCCCGGCAGGCCGGCCGGAGATGCCGACGACACCCTGCGCGAACTCGACGAGCGCGGCATCGACCTGGATCCGGTTCCAGCGGGCTCGCACCGGCACGAGGATCGGGTCCACGAATCGGATCACCTCCACCCGCACGCCCACTCGGCGCCGGACGAGCCACCGGTCACCGGAATCGTCGGGGCCGGTGCCGTCGGCACCGCACTCGGCGTCGCCCTCTCGCGAGCCGGCTGGCCGGTCGGCGCGGTCAGCTCTCGCGACCGTGAGCGACGGGAGCGATTTCGGGCACTCGTACCCGGCGTCCGCGCGTTTGCGGAGTCCGCCGCCCTGCTCGACGACGTCGAGCTGGTGATCCTTGCCGTTCCGGACGATGCCCTGGCGGAGGTCGCCGGCGGGCTTCGGATGTACAGCGGCCAGGCCATGATCCACACTTCTGGAGCCCTCGGCTCCGAGGTCCTCGAACCGGCCATGGCGGCGGGGACGCAGATCGGAGCGTTCCATCCGCTCGTCGCCTTCGCCGACACGGAGCTTGCGGTGGCGGCGCTCCACGGCGCGACCGTCGTGATCGAGGGCGATGACCAGCTGGCCGCCCTCCTCGCCCGGATGGCCGAATCGATCGGTGCTTCGGCGGTGCGCCTGGCGCCCGGCACCAAGGCGGCCTATCACGCGGCGGCGGTCCTCGCGGCCGGCGGGTTCATCGCGCTTCTTGACGCCATTGCCGAACTCGGAGCCGCAGCCGGACTCGATGAGGCAGGTTCGCTGGCGATCTACGGCCGACTCGCCGAGCAGACGCTGGGCAATGCCAGGGCCGTGGGGATCGCCAACGCGTTGACCGGCCCGATGACCCGGGGTGACGTCGGCACGCTCGTGGCTCACCTCGAGGCCCTGCGCCGCCACGCTCCGGCCGTCCTGCCGCTGTACGTGGCGGCGGCCACGCGCGAAGTCGTGCTGGCCGAAAGGCGTGGCGTGCTGGCACCGGAGGATGCCGCGCTGATGCGACAGTCTCTTGCAGCCGCCCTCTGACGCAGTACCATACGGCCGTGGAGCACAGCATCGCCGCCAAGTACGCAGCGCGTCCCGCGGCCCACTTCCCCCGGGCGCTCGCGCGGACCCGTGAGCGGCGCCTCGGGCTGGGCTCCGCGGTCGCGTTCCGGGCGAGTTCGGGCCGCGCCACCGTGTTGCGGCTCGATTCCGCCCCAGCGCTGAGTGCCATCCGCCACGGCAGCCGAGCCATCACGCCGACGCGTCCGCGAAACCCGATGTCCGGAAGGCCGCGCCCCAGCGTGGCGATGTCCTGGAGCCGATCTGTTCCGAGCGGTCGGTTCAGCGCCGTCACGGCGCCATGGCGCGCCTGAGGACGACGACCGCCACTTCCGCCGGCGGCATCGTCGTCTCTGTGGCGGGCGGTCAGCCCTCCCTGGTGGTTGGCCTTCGGCGCCGTGAAGGCGTCCGCCGTCGCGGCACCTGGACGCTTCCCAAGGGGACGCCAGACGGCAGCGAGACGATTGAGCAGACTGCGGTCCGCGAGGTCGAGGAGGAGACCGGTCTGCAGGTCCGGCTGGTCGCGCCGCTTCCATCGATCTCATATGTCTTCGTGCAGAACGGCAGGCGGATCGACAAGACCGTTCACTACTGGCTGATGGAGCCGGTCGGCGGCGACCTCGCGCGGCACGATCAGGAGTTCGAGCGGGTCCGCTGGGTCCCGTTCGCCGAAGCCGGCGGCCTGCTTTCGTTCGACACCGAACGTGGCCTCGTCGCCGCGGCCGAAGCGGTGCTTGCCGCGCGCGCCGTGCTCGGCGAAGTGACCGACCCGCCCTCGACCTCGGACCAGCGGCCGCCCGCCGCCGTCCAGCTGCAGCCGGAGTCGTCATCGAGATGATGGACGAGACCGAGCCGCCGCTCCGCGAAACGGCGCTCGTCGCGGTCCATCGGGCTCTCGGCGCCAAGCTCATCGAATTCGCCGGCTGGTTGATGCCGGTCCAGTACGTCGGCATCCTCGAGGAGCATCGCGCGGTCCGTGAGCGGGCAGGCCTGTTCGACCTGTCCCACATGGGCGAGCTGTACATCGACGGTCCCGCGGCCGCCGAAGCGCTCGCCGCGGCCGTCGTGACGGATCCCGGGAACCTCGCCGTCGGGCGCGCGCACTACTCGATGCTCTGCGCCGAAGACGGCGGCATCATCGACGACCTGATCGTCTACCGCCTGGCCGAGGATCGTTTCGTCGTCGTGGCCAACGCGGGCAACGCGGCCGCCGTGTCCGACGCCCTCGCCGATCGACTGTCGGGCTGGAATGCCGTGCTCGACGACCGATCCATGGTGACCTCGCTGGTTGCGATCCAGGGACCGGCGGCAAGAGCGGTCCTCCAGCCGCTGACCAGCGTGGACCTCGTCGGCCTGCGTTACTACGCGGTCGCGGAGGGCACCGTCGCCGGAATCCCGGCGATGGTGGCGCGGACCGGCTACACCGGTGAGGACGGATTCGAAGTCTTCGTCGACTGGGGCCGCGCCGTCGACGTGTGGACCGCCCTCGCGGACGCCGGTCGCGACGCCGGGGTCATTGCCTGCGGGCTCGGCGCCCGCGACACCCTGCGCCTCGAAGCGGGTATGCCCCTCTACGGCAACGAACTCGGGCGGGGCATGAATCCGTTCGAGGCTGGTCTTGGTCGAGTGGTGAAGCTCGACAAGCCCGGACCGTTCGTCGGCCGTGACGCGCTCGCGCGCGCCGCGGAGCGGGGGGCCACGCGGCGCCTGGTCGGCCTCGTCATCACCGGGCGCGGGATCGCCCGCCACGGCCACGCCGTCGTGCGCGATGGCCGGACCACGGGCGTCGTGACCTCGGGCACCCACTCCCCGACGCTCGGACGG
>JBKKBB010000077.1:0-4093 GCA_046714395.1 Candidatus Limnocylindrales bacterium
TCCTGGTCCTCTTCATCTACGCCCCATCCGAGGGCTCCATCCCGCCGGTGTTCGGGTTCGTGGGCATCGTCGCGCCGCTGCTCGGCGTGGCCTTTGCCTTCGATGCCATCAACTCCGAGCGCGCCGACGGCACGCTCCCTCGCCTCCTCTCGCAACCGATCTACCGCGACGATGTCGTGAACGGCAAGTTCGCCGCCGGACTGGCCATGATCACGATCGTTCTCGTGGCCGTGGTCGGCGCGATCTCCGGCTTCGGGATCGTCCGCCTCGGGATCGTGCCGAGCGCCGACGAGGTGATCCGGCTGCTGGCGTGGGTCGGACTCACGATCCTGTGGGTGAGCCTGTGGCTTGCCTTCGGGATGCTCCTGTCCGTCGTCATCCGGCGGGCGGCCACCGCCGCGCTCGTCGGGTTCGGTGTCTGGCTGCTGGTCGCGATCTTCGGGCAGCTGATCGTCAGCCTGGTCGCCGGGATCGTCGCGCCGGTCGCCAGCGCCGGATCGATCGAGGAGGCACTGTCCCTCACGGCGCTGTCGGCCACCGTCGCCCGGCTCCTGCCCCTGACCCTCTACCAGGAGGCCTCGGCAGTCATCCTCAACCCCACGGTCACGACGGTCTCGACTCCGACGACGATCGGCCAGTGGCAGCAATGGCAGGAGCAGGCCCAGGGTCAGCTCCTGTCGTTCGATCAGAGTGCGTTGCTCGTCTGGCCGCATCTCGTGGCCCTCGTGGCCATGACCGCGATCTGCTTTGCGGCCGCCTACATGGCGTTCATGCGCCAGGAGGTCCGCGCCTAGCCTCGCGGACCGGCAGCGCTACTGCCCGCGGACGTACAGTTCCGGGCATGCCGCCGCCACGCTGTTCCTGCTGCTACGACGATACCTTCGACCGGGAGAACGCCCAGAGTGAGCTCCGGAAGTACCGCCGCATGGGGCCGGGGCGCACTTCCAGGGCCATTGCGGACGCCCTTGCCCGGCCGAGCGTCGAGGGCCTTACGGTGCTCGATATCGGGGCCGGGGTCGGTGCCGTCCATCAGCTGCTACTGGAGCGCGGAGCGGCGTCGGCGACTGACGTGGATGCGTCCGGGCCATATCTCGCGGCCGCTCGCGAAGAAGCCGGTAATCGGGGACTGACCGACCGGGTCTCGTTCCGCCACGGCGATATCGTGGCGCTCGCGCCGGAAATCGCACCGGCGGACCTCGTGTCGCTCGATCGCGTCGTGTGCTGCTACCCGGATGTCGATGCGCTGATCGGGCGGGCCGCGGAACGGACGCGTCGCCGCCTGGCAATCACACTCCCGCCCGACTTGTGGATCGCCCGGGCCGTGATCCGAGTACTCAACGTGTGGGAGTGGGCAACACGTTCGGAATTTCGAGTCTTCGCGCACCCCCACGAACGCGTCGTTGCGGCGGCCCGGGCTGCCGGCCTCGCGCCGGTCGGCAGTTCCCGCGTCGGGTTCTGGCGACTGCTGGTCTTCGAGCGGCCGATCCTTACTTCGGATAGCCAGTGATCCGCCGGATCTCGCGGTAGAGCGGCTGCAGCCGCTCGTACATCTTCAGGTAGACCGAGCGGTAGAGGTCCTCGTAGATCGCGCTCGCCCCCCGATCCGGCTCGAATCGCTCGCCGATGCGGACCATCTCCGCCACGGCCGACAGCGGGTCGGGATGGATCCCGAGCCCGAGCGCTGCGTCGATCGCGGCGCCCAGCCCTGCCGCCTCGTGGGTGTGCGGCCGGCTGGCCGGGATGCCGAAGACGTCGGCAAACAGCTGGACCGCGGCCCGCGACTGGGAGCCGCCGCCCGAGACGCGCAGCTCCCTGATCCCGACGCCGCTGCGTTTCACGGTCCGCTCGGCGCCCTCACGGAGGCCATAGGCGAGGCCCTCCAGGATGGCCCGGTAGACGTGAGCCCGGCCGTGTACGTCCCCGAACCCCACGATGGCGCCTTTGGCCTCGGGGCCCGGATAACGAACACCGGGCATCCAGTACGGCTGGAGCATCAGGCCCATCGCCCCGGGCGGGGACGCGGCCAGGAGATCCTCGAACAGGGCCTCGGGCGGAACGTCCATGATCGCTCCCCGGGAGATCTCGTCCGCTCCAAACTCCTGTTTGAACCACTCGACCATCCAGAACCCGCGCAGGACCTGGAGCTCCACGAGCCAGGCGCCCGGAATCGCCGCCGGGTAGGGCGGCACGAGCGGGATTGCCTCGAGATACTTCCGATGGGTCGTGCCGATCGTTGCCGTGGTCCCGAACGAGAGGGCCGCCACGTCCGGCGTGACGGCGCCCGCACCGAGCGCTTCGGCCTGCTTGTCGCCGGCCGAGGCGATCATCGGGATCCCGGTCGCGACACCGAGGTGTTCGGCGGCGCTCGAGGTCAGCTCGCCGAGTTGCTGGGTCGGGTCGACCAGCTCCGGCAACCACGACCGATCGATGGGCGCGACCTGCCACTTCCAGTCGAACCGACCCGCCCAACGCGAGCGCTTGAAGTCGAACGGCAGGTAGCCAACCTGGGCGGCCGAGGAATCGACCCAGCGGCCGACGAGCCGCGCCGTCAGCCACGACGAGAGCACGCCGTAGCGCCGGATCCTGCGCCAGACGGACGGTTCGTACCGCTGGATCCAATTCGCCTCGCAATCGGCCTGAAAGCGGGCCACGGTGTCGCGGACGCGAGCGGCCCGAAAGGCGAGTCCCCAGGCCCCGCCGACCGGCGGCAGGTTGTCCGTTTCCCGCTGGTCCAGCCACACGATCGCCGGTCGGAGCGGCGTGCCCTCGTCATCGGCCACGACGACCGTGACCCGCTGCGTGGTCAGCGAGAGGCCGGCCACGGAATCTGGTCGGGCCGCCGGGTTCGCCCAGAGTCGCCGGCACGCTTCGCCGATCGCCGTCCACCAGACTTCCGGGTCCTGCTCTGCCCAGCCCGGCTGGGGAGAGACATAGGGCTCTACCGCGACCCGGCCCATCGCCACGAGGGTGCCCCGGGGGTCGAACAGCAACGCGCGGACGCTCTGCGTTCCGACGTCCACGGCGAGGAGATGATCCGCTGAACTCACAAGCCCTCCTGGCGCGTATCGTGCCCGATCGGCGCGGTCACGAGGTGGTCGCGCGACCGCCGTCCCGCGTCAGAACACCGGATACGGTACCGCGGGCCAGTTGCGACCCGGTCGCGGGAATCGACCCCGTTTCAAGAGTGCGGCGCAGCGGCGGCGCGTCGCGGTCACCTCGGGGCGGGCCAGCAGCGTGCCGAGTTCGGCCCCAAGCTCTCCGTCCAGGCCGACCAGCACCCGCTCGATCCCGCCGATCTCGTCCTCGCCGAAGGGCTCGCCCATCCAGCCCCACAGCACGGTGCGCAGTTTGGGCACCGTCGAGAACGTCACGCCATGGTCGACGCCGAAGACGTGGCCGCCAGGGACGGGAAGAAGGTGGCCACCCTTCCGGTCCGTGTTGTTCAGGATCGCATCCAGCACCGCCAGACGGCGAAGCCGGGGATCGGCGCCCATGACCATGGCCACCACATCTTCGCCCGGGTTGACGTGGATCCATTGCTGGACCATGCCTTCCCCGAACGGTCCGTCGCGGAGGACGGTGGGCGGCACGACGCCCCAGCCGGTTCCCTCCGAAACGAGGAAGGCGGCGACCTCCCGTCGGGCGAGCGTCCCGGTCGGGAAATCGAGCAACGGGCGCTCAGCGATCGTGGCCTTGTAGACGGCGTGAAACGGCTCGCTCAGAGCGGGGTGGTGGACGAGGACGACAAGCGCCTGGTTGGACGACCCGGGCAGCCGACCCAGAACCTCGAGGTGGCCGTCATGAAGGCCTCGAATCGTGGCGGCATCCGCGAACCGCGGCTCAGTGGACGTACTGGCCGTTCCGGCGCGGGCAGATGTGGCCCTGGGGATCCAACGGGTTGCCGCACAGCGGACATGGCGGTCGGCCAGCACCGACCACCCGAGCGGCTCGCTCAACGAACGCCCGAGCCGCGACCGCCGTCAGGTGCACGCTGAGGATGTCCGGGCCATCTGGATCGTCGTCCACGATGAGCTGTTCGATCGCCGCGGCAACCGACTCGTCGTCGGCCGTTTCCTCGTCGGCCGACTCCTCG
>JBKKBB010000078.1:0-14759 GCA_046714395.1 Candidatus Limnocylindrales bacterium
CCACCAGGTCCATCAGGCTGGTCATGATCCGCGGTAGCCGGCGGCGCGCAGGAGGACTGGCAGCTCAAGTGGCGACTCGGCGACGCGGAAGCCGGCGGTCTCGAGCGCGCCGACCTTGGACGCAGCGGTCCCCGCGCCGCCCGAGATGATCCCCCCCGCGTGGCCCATGCGCTTGCCCTCCGGCGCGGTGCGACCGGCGATGAAGGCGACCCTGGGGATGTCCCGGAGGTGGTCGCCGGCCCAGGCCGCGGCTGCCTCCTCGGCCGCCCCGCCGATCTCGCCGATGAGCACAATGGCGTCCGTCCCGTCGTCCTCGCCGAACAGCTGCAGGATGTCGAGGAACGTCGTGCCCACGATCGGGTCACCGCCGATGCCCACGCAGGTGGACTGGCCGAGGCCAGCATCGGTCATCGCCCCGACGGCCTCATAGGTCAGCGTGCCGGAACGGCTGACCACGCCGACCCGGCCCGGGCGATGGATGGCGCCGGGAATGATGCCGACCTTGGCCGAGCCCGGCGACGTCGCGCCGGGGCAGTTTGGCCCGATCAGGCGGGCGCCGGCCCGACGGACGATCTCCAGCGCGGGGATCATGTCCAGCGCCGGGATGCCCTCGGTGATACAGAAGATCGTGGCGATTCCGGCGGCCGCCGCCTCCATCACCGCGTCGGGGGCACCGCCGGCGGGAACGAAGATGCACGACGCGTTCGCGCCGGTCTGGCGGACGGCGTCAGCGACCGTATCGAAGACGGGAACGGCCCCGTCCAGGGCGGTCTGGCCACCCTTGCCCGGTGTCACCCCGGCCACGATCGCCGTCCCGTAGTCGCGCATCTGGCGGCTGTGGAAGTCGCCCTCGCGGCCGGTGATGCCCTGGACCAGCAGGCGCGTCCCGGGCCCCACGAGGATGCTCACGCGGCTGCTCCCCGCGATGCTGCCACGGCCCTGGCGGCCGCTTCGTCCAGCGACGCCGCGGTCGTGAACTGCGCCGCCTCGAGCAGGACGGCGGCTTCGGCGGCGTTGGTCCCGACGATGCGGACGACCATCGGCACCTCGCGGGTCTGCTGGGCGCGGGCCTCGATCAGGCCACGGGCGACCTCGTCGCCACGAGTGATGCCGCCGAAGATGTTGACCAGGATCGCATTGACCTTCGGGTCGGCCAGGATGATCGCCATCGCAGCCGCTACCTTCTCGGCCCGGGCGCCGCCGCCGATGTCCAGGAAGTTGGCGGGCTCGCCGCCGGCCCGCTTGACCAGGTCCATGGTGGTCATCGCCAGGCCCGCCCCGTTGACCATGCAGCCGATCGTGCCGTCGAGGCGTATGAAACTGATCCCCGCGGCGCGCGCCTCAGCGTCCGCCGGGTCCTCTTCATCGAGGTCGCGGAGCGCCTCAAGCTCGGGATGGCGGGGGAGTGCCGAGTCGTCCAGCGTAACCTTGGCATCGAGGCAGACCAGGCGCTCGACCGTTGTGCCGCCTGGGGCTCCTTCCCGGACGATCGCCAGGGGATTGATCTCGACGAGGTCCGCGTCGTACGCGAGCATCGTTCGAACCAGCCCCTTTGCGATCGCGACGGACGCCTTCAGGTGAGCGCCGAGGCCCATCTCGAAGGCGAGCTGGCGGGCCTGCCAGTCCTGGAGCCCGAGGTGCGGATCTGCGTGGACCGTCACGATCGCATCGGGTCGCTCGGCTGCCACCTGCTCGATCTCGACGCCGCCCTCGGACGAACCCATGAGCAGGATTCGGCGCTCGGCGCGGTCCAGAACCGCGGACAGGTAGTACTCCTTGACGATGTCCGCGGCCGCGGCGACGAGGACCTTGCGGACCGTGATGCCCTTGATCGACATGCCGAGGATGGCCCCGGCCACCGCGGCTGCCTCGTCGGCGGAACCCGCCAGCTTCACACCGCCGGCCTTGCCGCGGCCACCGACGAGGACCTGTGCCTTGATCACGACGCGATCGTTGCCGGACCCAAGCATGACCCCGGCCGCCGCGCGCGCTTCGGCGGCGGTTCGAGCGACGGACCAGGCGGGGACGGGGAGTCCCTGGGCGAGCAGCAGCCCCTTCGCATCGGCTTCCTGGATCTTCACCCGAGCATCGTAGCCGAGGCGCTCGGCGTCGGCCTGAGCCGCCGCGTCCCGATCAGGTCGCCCGGACGATCGCGGGTTCCGCGGCGCGGGCGAGGTGGAGCCGCCGGGCCTCACCGATTCGATCGACCGCCGCGGCCGACTTCGAAATCGACCAGACGAGAGCGTCGTCCACGCGCAGCGCCGCGAGTTCGTCGAAGAGGTCCGCCAGGCCCTCCGCGTCGGCGTCGAGGCCGAGCGGGTCGTCGACCCCGGAGCCCGGATCGTGAAGGCGGACACCGATGGTCCGGCGCAGCGTCGCCGGGTCCCGGCCGACCTCCGCACATGCCTCGTCGAGTGCCGAGAGCCGGGTTCGAAGCCGGTCCTCGACCCGCCCGAACCAGGCCGTGTTCCAGGCGTCGGCCCAGGTGGCCGTAAGGCGGAGCATCCGCCGACCCTTGGACGCCACGAGGATCGGAACTCGGCGCGCCGGGGGCGGGAGCAACTCAGCATCGACGACCTGGCGCCATCTCCCCGACAGGGTCACGCGCTCGCCGCGGAGCAGTCGTGCCGCGACCTCAAGGTCTTCTGCGAACCGCCCCACCTTGTGATCCGGCGGAAAGCCGAAGGCCTCGTATTCGGGATCGTGCCAACCCGACCCGAGGCCGAGGATGACCCGCCCGCCGGACAGGTCATCGAGGGTCGCCGCCATCTTCGCCATCAGCGCCGGGTTGCGAAACGCCGAGCACATGACCAGCGATCCCAGTTCGACCCGCGGGACCAGCGGCACGAGGGCGGCCAGCGTCGTCCAAGCCTCCCGGACGCCCTCCTGCGACTTGCCTGGAAATCGGAACAGCAGGTGATCGAAGACCCAGATCGAATCGATCCCGACGGATTCCGCACGACGGGCGAACGCGGCGGTCTCCTCGAATGTGGGGACGTGTCCGTCGGCGGTGTCGCCTTCTGCCAGCGGGAGCGTGACGCCGATATGCACGGCCGGAGTCTAGCGGCGTCAGGGCGATGGACCCAGCGGCGGGCTAGAATGGCCGGCATGGCCCACCGTGTGACCCTGATCCCCGGCGACGGCATCGGCCCGGAGCTGGCGGAGGCGACCCGACGTGTCCTGGACGCGTCCGGAGTGGCCTTTGAGTGGGAGGTCGTCGAGGCCGGCGAGGCGTGCATCGCCGAATACGGGACACCCCTCCCCGAGCACGTCCTCGGCTCGATCCGGCGGAACAAGGTCGCCCTCAAGGGTCCGATCACGACCCCGGTCGGGGAGGGCTTCCGCAGCGTCAACGTGACGCTCCGGCAGACTCTCAACCTGTACGCCAACCTGCGCCCGGCGCGGTCGATCAAGGGTCTCGAGACACGCTACGAGGACGTCGATCTGGTCATCGTCCGCGAGAACACCGAGGACCTCTATGCGGGCATTGAGCACTGGGTCGGCCCGGACGCGGCGGAGAGCATCAAGATCATCACAAGGGCCGCGTCGGAACGGATCGCGCGCTATGCGTTCGAGTACGCAGTCGCCAACCACCGCCACAAGGTGACGGCCGTCCACAAGGCGAACATCATGAAGCTGTCCGACGGGCTGTTCCTCGATTCCTGCCGACGGATCGCGCTGGACTACGAGGGCCGGATCGAGTTCGAGGACCGGATCGTCGACAACATGTGCATGCAGTTGGTCCAGAAGCCGGACCTGTACGACGTCCTGGTGCTCCCAAACCTGTATGGGGACATCGTCTCCGATCTGTGTGCCGGGCTGGTCGGCGGGTTGGGTGTCGCGCCGGGCGCCAACATCGGCGAGGACGGGGCGGTCTTCGAGCCGGTCCACGGATCCGCCCCGAAATACGCCGGGCAGAATCGGGCCAATCCCACCGCGATGATCCTGTCGGGCGTGCTGATGCTTCGGCATCTCGGCCATCCGGACGTGGCCGCGAGCGTCGAGGAGGCGGTGCGCGACGTCATCGCCGAAGGCCTGACGGTGACCCACGATCTGGGCGGAACCGCTGGCACGAGCGAGTTCGCCGACGCGATCATCGCCCGGCTCGCACCCGGCACGCGTCCGACGACCCCGACAGCGCCCGAGCGATGACGGACTGGTCGACGTCGTTCCAGACGCCCCACAAGCCCCCGGGCACGGCCCAGCAGGGACTCGGCGCCACGAACCGCCGAGACGCATGGGCCGTTGCCCCGTTCGTGCAGGGCCTCCTGTTCACGGTCCTGGCGGGGTACCTGTTCTTCAGCGGGATCCTCGTGACGCCGCTCTTCGGGACTGCCTACGAGGTCGACGGCTACCTCTCGCCCCTGTACTCGCCGCTGATCGTGCTGCCCTTCCTGCCGACCTGGGTCAGTCCCGGGCTCCTGATCCTGTGGATCCCGCTCGGATTTCGGGCAACCTGCTACTACTATCGAAAGTCCTACTACCGATTCTATTTCGCTGATCCACCGGGTTGCGCGGTCGGCGAACCCGCGATCCATCGCCGTTTCTCGATGGAAGCCTCGCTGCCGTTCATCCTCCAGAACGTCCACCGCTACTTCCTCTATCTGGCATTCATCCCGCTGTTCTTTCTGTGGGTCGATGCCGCGCACGCCTTCCTGCCCGAGAGCGGGCCCAGGATCGGTTTCGGTGGCGTGCTGTTCCTGGTCAATGTCGTCCTGTTGACCACCTTCTCGTTGTCCTGCCACTCCCTTCGGCACCTCGTGGGCGGGCGCCTGGATTGCTTCTCCTGCTCGCGCTCCAACCAGGTCCGTCACGGCCTGTGGCAACGCCTCAGCACGCTCAATCGCCACCACATGGCGTGGGCGTGGGCCAGTTTCATCACGGTCGCCTTCGCCGACGTCTACGTTCGCCTGCTCGCCCTGGGGCTCGTCATCGATCCGGCGATCCGGTTCTAGGCGGCGGATCGCCGATGTCGTTCGCCACGCGGCCAGACACGCCTCCCGACGCCCATGCCGTCGACGTCCTGGTGATCGGTGCCGGCGGCGCCGGTCTGCGCGCGCCCATCGCCGGGCGGGAAGCCGGCGCGAGCGTCGTCCTCGTCTGCAAGTCCCTGCTGGGCAAGGCCCATACCGTCATGGCCGAGGGCGGTGTCGCGGCGGCCCTGGCCCACGTCGCTCCCGACGACTCCTGGCAGATTCACTTCCGCGACACGATGGTCGGCGGCAAACTTCTGAACAACCCGCGGATGGCCCAGCTGCACGCCCAGGAGGCACCAGATCGTGTCCGCGAGCTGGAACGCTGGGGTGCGGTCTTCGACCGGACCCGTGACGGTCGCATTCTGCAGAGACCATTCGGTGGGCACACGCACCCCCGTCTCGCTCACGTGGGCGATCGCACGGGGCTGGAGATGATCCGAACGCTCCAGGATCGCGCCGTCCACGCCGGCATCGACGTCTACATGGAGTGCACGGTCACCCACCTCACGACGTCCAGCAGAGGGGTCACCGGTGGCGTCGGCTATTGGCGAGCCACCGGACAACCAATCGTGTTCGCGGCCAAGGCCACCGTGATTGCAACCGGCGGTATCGGCAAGGCCTGGGAGGTCACCTCGAACTCCTGGGAGTACAGCGGGGATGGGCATGCCCTCGCCTATCAGGCCGGCGCCGAGCTCATCGACATGGAGTTCGTGCAGTTCCATCCCACCGGCATGGTCTGGCCGCCCGGCGTGCGCGGCCTGCTGGTCACGGAGGCCGTCCGCGGGGAAGGCGGGATCCTCCGCAACAAGGACGGCGAACGCTTCATGTGGAAGTACCTCCCCGCTGATCGCCGCGGCGAATACGCCGCGACTGACGAGGAAGCGACCCGCTGGGTCATGGCACTGTCCGAGGGTCGGTCGACCGATGCGCGCCGCCCGCCCGAGCTGTCCACCCGCGACAACGTCGCGCGGGCGATCTACACGGAAGTCAAGGAGGGCCGTGGAACCCCTCACGGCGGCGTCTACCTCGACATCAGCTACCTCCCTCCAGACCACGTCCGTCGCAAGCTGCCATCCATGTACGAGCAGTTCAAGGAGCTTGCCGACGTCGACATCACGAAGGGACCGATGGAGGTCGGCCCAACGACCCACTACGCCATGGGCGGCATCCGGGTCGAGGCCGATACGGGCGCCACAACCGTGGCCGGCCTGTTCGCCGCCGGCGAGGCGGCGGGCGGGATGCATGGAGCAAATCGTCTGGGCGGAAACTCCCTGTCCGACCTCCTGGTCTTCGGAGCCAGGACTGGCACCGGCGCGGCAGCGTATGCGGCCACGCTGCCGATCCCTTCGTACGTTGACCCCTTTCAGGTCGCCGAGGCGACCAGCGATCTCTGCGCACCGCTCCAACGCCCGGGAGGCGAGGACCCCTATGCGATTCAGCGCGACCTTCAGGCGACCATGCAGAACTTGGTCGGGATCTTCCGGGTCGACGCTGACCTGGAGCTTGCCCTCGAGCAGCTCGCGGAGCTGCGGACCCGCTGGGCTGCGGTGGCCGTGTCCGGAGGACGGACCTTCAATCCCGGTTGGGACCTCGTGTTCGAGCTGCGCAACCTGCTCACCGTGTCCGAGGCCATCGCGCTCAGTGCCCGCCAGCGGACGGAGAGCCGGGGGGCCCACAGCCGCCTCGATCACCCAGGGCCCGATGACGCCAAGTGGGGCCACCTGAACAGCGTCGTCCGTCGCGGGCCAGATCAGCGAATGGAGGTGGCGACGACGCCCCTCCCGACGATGCCGGCAGCCCTCCGGCCCCTGCTCGGCCCCCAGAACGCGGAGACTGACCGATGACCGAAGCCCATCTCAGGATCTTCCGCGGGTCGCCGGGCACGCAGGGCAGGTTCGACGAATTCGACGTGCCGATCGAAGAGGGGATGGTCATCCTCGACGCCCTGCACTGGATCCAGGGGCATCAGGCACCTGATCTGGCCGTGCGTTGGAACTGCAAGGCGGCAAAGTGCGGCTCGTGCAGCGCCGAAGTGGATGGCCGGCCGCGACTGACCTGCAAGACCAGGCTGTCGGACTTCGACCTGTCCGAGCCCATCACGGTGGAGCCGATGCGGGCGTTTCCGTTGATCCGGGACCTGGTCACGGATGTCTCCTGGAACTACGAGGTCAACCGGACGATCGAGCCGTTCAGCCCGCCGGCAGATGTTCCACAGGAGGATTGGCGCTGGCAGCAGGAGGACATCGAGCGCGTCCAGGAGTTTCGAAAGTGCATCGAGTGCTTCCTGTGCCAGGACGTCTGCCACGTCCTCCGGAATCACGAGACCGACCGACCGTTCATGGGCCCCCGATACCTCGTGCGGGCCGCGGGCCTGGAACTCCACCCGATCGACCAGGCGGATCGACGGCCGTATCTGAAGGACGCGGGCGGGATCGGCTTCTGCAACATCACGAAGTGCTGCACCGAAGTCTGCCCGGAACACATCAAGATCACGGACAACGCGATCATCCCGCTCAAGGAGCGTGTCGCCGATGCCTACTACGATCCCGTGCAGTGGGCCTGGCGGAAACTGCGCAAGCGCGGGACCGGGTCGGTCGCCGGAACGAAGCTGCCCATCTTCCCGTCTGCCCCGGGTGGAACCGGCCAGGGCCGCTCCGACGTCGCGGGCGAAGGCTCGGACGGCTGACCGCTCGACCTGTGCAACTCCTCCCAGCAGCGCTCACCCTGGGTCTCGAGGATCAAGCCCTGGCACCGGCCGATGATGGAGCGACGAGCCGGCACGCGGCACGCGGCTACCTGATCCGGACAGACGGGGCCGCGCGCGGCAACCCGGGTCCGGCGTCGGCCGGAGCCGCGCTGTTCAACCTCGATCGATCGGACGCCCTCGATCCAGGGGCTCGGCCGGACGCGACCGTCTCGGAATTCCTTGGGGTCCGCACCAACAACGTCGCCGAGTACATCGGCGTCGTCCGCGCCGTCAATCTCGCCCGCGAGCTTGGTGCTGATCGCGTCGAGCTGCTCCTCGATTCGAAACTCATCGTCGAGCAGCTCCACGGCCGCTGGCGCGTCAAGGATGCCAAGCTGCAACCGCTCTGGGCCGAGGCACTCCGCACGCTCAGGACGTTTCCCGGCGGATGGGTCGCGGCGCATGTCCCACGGGCCCAGAACGGCATCGCCGACGCGCTCGCGAATGCCGCAATCGATCGGGTCGCCGCCGGTGGACCCCCCGTGGTGGTCACGCGTCCGTAGTGCGGCAGGAACGCGGCAGGCGTCCGTGGCGTCGAAGCCGCATGCGCACGATCGCTCTCGGCCGTATCCCGTTGGTCGCACTTGTCGGCCTGTTGGTAGGGCTCTCTGCCTGCTCGTCTGCGGCCAGCCCCGGCCCAGGCCTGGGCGGCCTGCCGCGAGATCTGGATGGCACCAGCTGGCGCGCGATTGCCGTTCGGGACGTGACACCGGTCGCTGGTGCCGAACCGACGATACGCTTTGAGGGCGGGCAGGCCGGGGGCACGACGGGCTGCAACACGTACGGGGGTGCCTACGCGCTCCGGGGCGATGGCGCCTTCACGTTCGGCGCCATGGTCATGACCGAGATGGCCTGCAGCGACGAGCGCGGCGTCCAGGAATCCGTGATCGTGGAGGTCCTCTCGAACGCGGACCGCCTCGAGTTCCTGGCCGATGGGACGATCCGAATCTCCGGACCGCTCGGTGCCGCCGTCTTCGCCGAGGATCCGCGCTGACCGGGTACTATCCCGAGGTCAGCGAGGCGACCGGATGGCCGCGCGTGGGCGGGGCAACCCGTGTGCGTGAGGAAAGTCCGAGCTCCACAGCGCAGGGTAGCGGGTAATTCCCGCCCGCCGCGAGGCGAGGACCAGCGCCACAGTGACGATGCCGTTCCGAAGGGCCCCGCCCCGAGGTACGGAGTGAAACGGGCAAGCTCTACCTGGAGCAAGGCCAAATAGGAGGGCGCAACCCGGCTTGCCGGGGGAGAGGCGCGCTGCCCAGCCCTCGGGTCGGCCGCACGAGCCGGTGGGCAACTGCCGGCCCCAGATGGATGGCCATCCCCGGCGACGCTTCGGCGTCGACGGGACAGAACTCGGCTTACAGGTCGCCTCGCTGGCGCTCAACGCTCATCTGAGGCGGCACCGCGGACGCCCGGCGAACACGGGTCAGTCTTCGTCTGGCCGGAAGATATGCGCGGCGGTGCAGGTGTTGCAGACGGCCATCGCGGTGTCGAGGTCACCGATCGGGATCGGCGCCTTCCGGTCCGGATACAGGCACTCGACGTCGTAGATCCGCTCCTCGCGCGCATCGACCTGGATCAGGCGCCGGAAGGTGCATCGGCGGATGCGATGCGGCGCAAGTCGATACGGATCGGTGTCCGGCGAGGTGTCGGCGGCGGGCAGTGCGACGAGCAAGACGGCCTCAGGCGGTATGGTCCCATGCCGACAGGCATCGGCGAGGGCCCGAAGACTAGCACCACGATTGGCGCCACGACTACGCGCAAAAGGTACTAGAGTCAGGGCCCGGACGGCCGATCGATCGTGGAGGAGTGGTGGACGAGGATCTGTGGCCGCCCGTTCCGGAGGCGGCGTCGCAGGATGGCGGACCGTCCCGCGGCCCCCGCGCGCTGACACCGACGATCGCGGCGTCAGTCGTCCTGCTCGTCGCGTCGGCCGCCGCGGCGATCTCGTTCATCGCGGCCACCGGTGGGCTCCGACTTCCCGGCACGCTTCCGACGGACGCGGCCGTCACGACCGCCAGCCCGGCTGCACCGGCCACGACCCCCGTCTCGACGGCTACGGTCACCCCGAGCCCGGCTCCAGGGCCAACGGCGACACCCGCACCGACTCCCGTGGCCAGCCCGACCCTGAGTGTGACGCCGGCCCCCACCAGCGACCGCTACCAGCTCCTGGAGCCGTGCGCGACGACGCCGGATTGCTATCTGTACACGATCCGGATCGGGGACAACCTGCGCAGCATCGCGAACTACTTTGGCGTGAGCTACGACACCATCCTGCTGCTCAATCCAACGATCACGGACCCGGCCACGATCCAGCCGGGTGACGTGATCGCCCTTCCTCCACCGGGCCGCTAGCGCGCCGACGTCGCTCTCCCGCCCGGCCGAGTGGCTGGCATGGTTTCACCCGTCCCGTTGCGCGGGCCCCGGCTCCGAATCCACGGCGACGTCGACTTCGGCTGTCGGTACCAAGGCGCCCGGAATTTAGTGGTTGACGCCTGAATTCCGTGCGCTATGATCCGCTCAGTGGCGCTAAGTGGGGAGAAGTGGGGAACCACTCGGACCCGCCGTCATCAGCGGACGATCGGTAGGGCACACCGAGACCTCCGCGACACCAACGACGGGCTCGCGGCCACAGCGCCGCGGGCCCGTTGAAACCTCGGAGAAGGGCGGCCCGATCGGTGTTCACCGGCGAGTACCGGCACACGCTGGACCTCAAAGGGCGGCTTGCCGTCCCGGCGAAATTCCGCGCGCAGCTGGACGGCGGGGCGGTGGTGTCTCGCTGGATCGACGGTTGTCTCGCCATCCATCCCCGAACCGGTTGGGAGGCCCTGGCCGAGCGGATCGCCGCGCTGCCCCTCGCCGACGCCTCGGCCCGACTGTTCGGCCGAAGCATCTTCGCCGGTGCCAACGAGACGGACCTGGATCGACAGGGGCGGGTGCTCATCCCGGCCTACCTCCGGCAAGGGATCGGCCTCGAAACCGACGCCGTCGTCGTCGGGGCCCGGGATCATGCCGAGATCTGGGTTCCCGCGACTTGGGCGGACTACCGCCGTGCAATGGACGACCCGAAGACCTTCGCCGAGGCCATCCAGGGCCTCGGGATCTAGATGGACCGGACCGAACTCCAGGGAGGATCGTCGGGAGCGGCGACGGATGCACCGCCCGCGAGGTTCGCCGGCCACGTTCCGGTGCTTGTCAACGAGGTCGTGGCGATGCTCGCGCCGGCTCCCGGCAGCCTGCAGATCGATGGAACGGTGGGTGGCGGCGGTCACGCGGAGCGAATCCTGGAGGCGACAGATCCTGATGGCCGCCTCCTTGGCCTGGATGCCGATGGGGCGGCCATCGCCAGGGTTCGCGCTCGACTCGAACCGCGCTTCGGCGATCGCCTGGAGCTCCGTCAGGCGAACTTCCGGGATCTGGCCTCCGTGGCACCCGAGGCCGGATTCGGGGCCGTCGACGGATGCTTCCTGGATCTTGGACTGTCGAGCCATCAACTCGTCGATGAAGCGCGCGGGTTCGGTTTCAGAACGGGCGGTCCGCTCGACATGCGTTTCGATACCGGCCGCGGGATCCCGGCAGCCGAAATCCTGGCCTCGTTCGGCGCGGATGAACTGACCGCGCTGTTCCGCCGATACGGCGAAGAGCCGTTCGCCGGCCGGATCGCCCGCGCCATCGTGGAGACGCGGCGGACAGTCCCGATTCGGACGGCGCAGGAACTCGCCGAGCTGGTTGAGCGCGTCGCGCCGTCTCGGGCTCCCGGTCGCCGACGGATCCACCCGGCCACGCGCGTCTTCCAGGCTTTGCGCATTGCTGTCAACGAGGAACTCGATGCACTCAGCGCCGGTTTGGCGGCGGCCCTCGACCTGCTGCGCCCGGGAGGTCGGCTCGTCGTCTTGAGCTACCACTCGCTCGAGGATCGGATCGTCAAGCGTTTCTTCCAGCTCGAGCGACGCGGTTGCGTCTGCCTGCCCGAAGCCCCGGTCTGCGTCTGCGGTCGCACACCGCGGGTCCGTCTCGTGACACCAAAGGGAGTCGTGCCCGGCGAGGAGGAGCGCGCCGTCAACCCACGCGCTCGAAGTGCCCGCCTGCGGGCTGTGGAGCGTCTCGCCGCCTAGTCATCGTGTCAACGGACCGGCGGGGAGGAGCCGCCGGACGGCCATCAAGGGAGGAGGGGTCCCGTGAGCAAGCGCCATCAGACCAGTCGCCGTAGGGCCTATGGACGCCGTCAGCACGAGGTCCACGAGCGCCACGAGCGGCGCGTCGATCGAGGTCGACCCGAGGTGAACTGGGCCGAATCCTCTGACGTCGGCCAGGCCGATCCGTTGTCGTTCATGGATCCGAGGACGCCCCGGCTGCGCTTCGGCATCCTCAATTGATGGCCGTCTATGAGGGCGCCCGGCGCCGCGGCTTCGAGCTGCCGCGGCCGACGTTCGACCTCGAGAGGCCGTCGTTCGGCCGTCGCCGTCGGAACTCCCGCAGCGGGCTTGTGCGTGCAGGACGCCCGACGACCGTCGGCACGATGCTGGCCGGGATCGTGGTGGCCTTCATGCTGGCCTTCATGTCGCTCAGCCAGAGTGTGCGCGTGCAGGCCACGAGCTACGACATCGTTCGGCTCGGATCCGAGTACGAGCGGCTCGATGCCCTTCGACTGGACCTCCGCTCCGATCTCGATCGCCTCGGCTCGGAGCCGGCGATTCGCAAGATCGGGCTGGACAACGGCCTCGGCCAGCTTGGCGCGCCCCTGGTCATTTCGGCTCGATAGCGCGATCGGAGTTCCCCGATGATCCTGGGACGGACCGATTCGCGCGGCCGCATGATCTTTCTGCTGCTGATCTTCGTGTTGTTCGCCGGGGCCCTCGTGGCGCGGCTCGGTTGGTGGCAGATCGTGCGCCGCGACGACCTCGTCGCGAGCGCGCATCGACAGATCTACCTGCGGACCGAGATCCCTGCGCTACGAGGCGGCGTCTACGATCGCAGCGGCACGGTCGCCCTTGCCACGAGCGTGACGCGGGACCGTCTGACTGCCAATCCAAGACGTCTGTCGCGAGGCGATCGTGAGGCGCTCATCGCGCTGCTCACAGAGCGCCTCGTCCTTGACGGTGCGGCGGTTGCGAGCCTTCGCCAGCGCCTCGAGAGCGATCGGGCCTACGTCGTCGCGGTTCGGGATCTCGCCGCCCCAGACACCGAGGCCATCCTCGCGGCAGCGCGCGCTCAGGGGATCGCCGGTCTCGGTGTCGAGTCATCGCAGATCCGCCTCTACCCGCAGTCGGGCGGTGGGCCGCTGACGTCCCTGGCGGCCCAGCTCCTCGGGTTTGTCAACCGCGACGGTCAGGGTCAATACGGTGTTGAGCGCTACTACCAGGATCTGCTTGCCGGCACGCCCACGATCGTCGAGTCCGACCGCGATGCCAATGGCCAACCGGTCCGGGAGACCCAGCACATCGTGTCCGCCGGCACGCCCGGCGCGGACCTGTCACTCACCATCGACGCGGGCCTTCAGCTCGCGGTGGAACAGGAACTGATCCAGGCCTGGCTCGCCGACAAGGCGCGCAGCGTCTCGGCAATCGTGATCGATCCGTACACGGGCGCCGTCCTGGCCGAGGCGACCTATCCGTCGTACGACGCCAACGACTATGCCACGGTCGCCGCGACCGACCCCGGGCGGTTCGTGGACCCGGTGGTGTCCGAGGTGTACGAGCCCGGATCGGTCTTCAAGATGCTGACAGTCATCGCCGGCCTCGAGTCGGGCACGGTGACGATGAAGACTCGGATCGATGACACGGGCTCGCTCCGCCTGGACAACGGCAGGGCGAAGATCGACGACGCGGATCGCAAGGCCATGGGGCTGATGACCCTCGAGGACGCGATCGCCTCTTCCCGTAACGTCGTCGCGTCGAAGGTGGCGCTCGGGCTCGCTCCAACCCTGCAGGCCTCGGCGGTTGCGCTGCATGAGGTCTGGACCCGTCTGGGATATGGGACCAAGTCGGGCATCGACGTCGCCGGAGAGGTCGCGGGTCTGGTTCGAGACCCGGCCGAGAAGCAGTGGCGCGAGATCGATCTTGCGAACGGCAGCTTCGGACAGGGGATCGCCGTGACGACCCTGCAGCTGGCGGTCAGTTACGCGGCCATGGTCAACGGCGGAACGCTGGTCACGCCGCATGTCGTGGGTGCGATCGACGGCCAGCCGGTGCCTGTCGCCGACCGAGGACGGGTGATTGCTCCGGGTATCTCGCCGCAGCTCACCGACCTGATGAATCACGTCGTGACGTCCGTTCCGTATTACAGGGATCGGACGCTCATCCCCGGCTACTACGTGGGCGGCAAGACAGGCACCGCGCAGATCTGGGATACGACCATCGACAACTGGAAGACAGGCGTCTTCAACTTCTCGTTCGTCGGCTACGTCGGGCGCCAGGTCGGCCACCCGGAGCTCGTGGTGGCCGTCCGGATCAACGAAGGCCGACCCAATGTCCGACGCGTTGGTCAGCTGGAAATGCCGGTCATGTCGTTCGAGCTGTTTCGGCGGATCGCCACGGACGCGATGGGCGTCACGGGGCTCCTGCCCGAGTTGCCGATGCTCGAGGCGCCGTCCGGGCGACTCGGCGAT
The DNA here is from genome assembly GCA_046714395.1 of Candidatus Limnocylindrales bacterium. Taxonomy (GTDB): domain Bacteria; phylum Chloroflexota; class Limnocylindria; order Limnocylindrales; family CSP1-4; genus UBA5189. The sequence continues at coordinate 14,327 of JBKKBB010000078.1, forward strand.
TGACTGCGCTGCAGCCGCCCTCGACCGACAGCTCGTGGAGCAGTGGCTGTGCGACACTTCGACACGTGTCCGACGCCTCGACGTCACCGCGAGCCGGCCGCGCCGCCTCCGCCGGCGGGGCGCGACGCGAGGCTCTCGCGACGGCGGACATCGTTGAGCTGACCGGCGGACGGCTGGTCCGCGATTCGCATCGCGCGATCCGCGGCGGGGCCGTCGATTCGCGGCAGGTCAGACCGGGTGAACTGTTCGTGGCCCTGCCGGGCGCGCGCACCGATGGGCATCGGTTCCTGCGCGAGGCCGTGATGGCCGGCGCGGCGGCCCTGCTCGTCGCGGCCGAACCGGATGCCGCGGACCTTGCCGCGCTCGGCGACGTGACGATCGTGGTCGTGCCAGACCCGCTTGCGGCCCTTCACGCCGTCGCCGCCGGCTGGCG
>JBKKBB010000079.1:0-9004 GCA_046714395.1 Candidatus Limnocylindrales bacterium
AGCATCCCAGCGTCTGTGCTGGACACGGGTCGGCCCCACTTCCCTGGCCAATGCTCCTCCGGGGAGCACTATCCGGGTTCGGGCGGGGGTCGAGCCCGCCCGAGCACCCCACGAGCGGAGGCCGTGGCACCGGCCACCCACGAAACCCACGCCGCGATCGAGGAATCTGATGGATCTGGGGATCTCGCCGCTGCCATCCGCGGCCGCCGACCCGCAGAGTGCTCCGGGGGTGGTCACAAGCCAGGATTACTGGGGGGGGGCACAGGGAATGGGATGCGTCCCGCTCGGGGCGTCGTGGGCCGAGCGGACGTAGACTGCGGACGCCGTGCGTGACGAACCAGCAGTTCTTCGTGATGGCCGGTCGCACTCATTTCGTGGCCACGAGCGGTGGGTCCTCGGTCTCGCGCTCGCGGTCGCCGGGGCGGCGTCCCTGGCCGGTTGCGGATCCACCGCGCAGGTGACTGCCGCCCTGGAGCCCGGGACCCCTGATCGCCCGCGGCCCGTGATCATCGTCACAAAGGATTACAGCTACCAGCCGGACGTCGTGGATCTCGTCCCGGGAGAGTCGGTCCTGTTCCAGATCGTGAACGGTGGGCTCGTCATTCATGAGGTCGTGATCGGCGGAGTGGCCGTTCAGGACGCCTGGGAGGACGCCGAGGCGGCCACGATCGGTGCCCCGCCCGGGGCCACGCCGGCAGTGTCCGTGCCCCCGGGCATCGGCGGGCTGCGGGTGGTGGTGCAATCCGGCGGGCGGGTGGACGCGCCGTGGACCGTCCCGCTTGACGCCGCAGACGAGCCCGGCGGCTGGCTGGTTGGCTGCCACATCCCCGGCCACTGGGCCGAGGGGATGGTGGTGCCCGTTCGATTCGTGGGCCTCGACGGACGGCCGCTTCGTACACCCGCGGCGGGCACCGATGGTACCCTTCGGGCGCCCGTTCGGGCGGGCTGAAGCGCAGTGTCGCGATAGGAGTCGGAGCCCAATGGCCTACATCATCGCCGAGCCATGCATTGACGTTCTGGATATCTCGTGCGTCTCGGTGTGCCCGGTTGATTGCATCCATTTCGAGGAAGGCGTCGATCGCAAGCTGTTCATCGATCCCAACGAATGCATCGACTGCGGCGCATGCGAGCCCGAGTGCCCCGTCAACGCGATCTTCCCGGAAGATCAGGTCCCGAGCGAGTGGGCCAACTTCGTCCAGATCGATGCCACGTGGTTCACCGATCGCGGGGCTGCGCGCGTCGCCGTGGACGCCATCAAGCCGCGCTGACGCTCCTCCCGGCCGACGGCACACCATCGGCCCGCGCCAGAACACCCGGCCCGGATGCGATGACGTTTCGATCCTCCTACGACTGCCTTTGGTGCGGCACGCACCATGAAGCGACCGCGGCCGACGACCTCGCCGGCTGGGCGCAGCTCTGCCCCGGCTGCGTCGGACGCGCCGGCGACAACGAATTTCTGCGGTTCCGCGTGCGACGGGCGCTTGAGGATCGAGCCGCCGCGGCCAGGAAGACCCTGAAGAGCACCCCCAGCGGAGATTCCGAGCCGGGCTAGCGGCCGCCCGTTCCGACCCGGCGGGCATGGCATACTCGGCCGATGTCACCACTCGCCCAGCGCACGATCGCCACCATCGGCTCCGGCGTCATGGCCGAGGCCATCGTCAGCGGGCTGCTCCGCGGGCGACTCGTGGAGCCCGGCCAGGTCGTGGCGAGCCACCCCCGCGCCGAACGGCGTGACCAGCTTGTGGCCACCCACGGCGTGCGGGCCGTTGCGTCGAACGTCGACGCGGTCGTGGGTGCGGACGTGGTGATCCTGGCCATCAAACCCCAGATGCTCGCCAAGGTCGGCCGCGAGATCGGGCCGAGCCTCGTACCTGGTCAGCTGGTCATCAGCGTGCTGGCCGGCGCCACCACGAAGGCCCTGTCCACGGCGCTCGGGCACCAGCAGCTCGTCCGGAGCATGCCCAACACGCCGGCCCGGCTCGGCAAGGGGATGACGGTCTGGTTCGCGACGCCGCAGGTCACGCCGGATCAGCGGGCGCAGGCCGCCGCCCTGCTCGGTGCGCTCGGGGCGCAGCTGGAGGTCGACGACGAGAAGCTGGTCGCCATGGCGACCGCCGTCTCCGGGACCGGTCCGACCTATGTCTTCCTGGTCATGGAGGCGCTCATCGATGCCGCGGTCCATCTTGGGTTCCCGCGGCACATCGCCCACGACCTCGTGATCGAGACGCTGGAGGGAAGCACCCTCTTCGCCAAGCAGTCGGGCATGCACCCGGCCGAGCTGCGGAACATGGTGACCTCGCCAGGCGGCACCAGCGCCGCCGCGCTCCATGAGCTCGAATCGGGGCGCCTGCGGACGGTCCTGTCCGAGGCCGTCTGGGCCGCCTATCGCCGGACGGTGGAACTCGGCGACCAACTCGAATCGACCCTCGCATCGGGAGACGTCGGGCCAACCTGATGCCGGAGGGCCTGGGGCGGGAGCGGCGCTCGCTGACCGCGGTTCAGGCCGAACGTTCGGGCCTACCCCGTCGCATGGCGGCGACGATGACCACGACGATGCCGACGCCGATCAGGATGTCTCCGACGCTGTAGACATTGGCCAGCGGGACCGAGGCTGGCAGGGCAAAGATGTCGGTCAGGATGCGAAACGCCGGATCGGCGAGCACGATGCTATTCGTGTGATCGCCCGGCCCGCCGAAGCCCGCTATTGCGAGGGCCTCGGGATCGGCCGGCATGAACCCGCCGTTGGACGTGATCGCAATGAGATTGCTGAGCGCTCCAGCCGCCACGATGTTCATCCCGGCAAGCCGCAAGTTGCGCGCGACCGCCAGGAACACGGCGAACGTCGAGAGGACATAGATCGCGGGTCCGAGGTCGCCGGCCAGTCGGTCCCCGAATTCCGAGAACAGGACCACCTGGACCAGGAGCCCACCCACGGCCAGCGGCGTCCAGTGGAACCCGAGGGCGACGAGGCCCTCCAGCCGCCCGCGCAGGAGCAGGCCGACGACGACGCCGACGGGGATCGACAGGAGCATGAACACCGTGATCAGGCGCCTCGAGCCGCGAGGATCTCCTGCATCTGGACGACGTGGCCCTCCAGGTGCCCGGTCACGAACCGTTCGAACACGATTTCGACCGTGACCGCGCCGCGCGCGGGATGCAGGCCCACTCGGGCTGCGTCGGCTGCCGACAACTCGCGCATGCGCCGCGCGACACGGGCGCCGTCCGAGGTCAGCCGCGCGAAGAGTTCGCGGAACGGGACCGTCCGGTCACGTCCGATCACGCCGATTCGGATCGAATCCTCCGCGACACGGCCGAACGGGACCGGCGCTTCGGCCGGACCCTCGAGGATCCGCTCCGCTTCACCGAGCCAGTAGGACAGCATCTCGTCCACATGGGCCAGCAACTCCGGCGGGCCCCAGCTGGCTTCGGCCTCTGTGCCGTACAGCTCGGCCAGCGGCCACGGCGCGGCGGCCTCGATTCGGAACCGCAGGGCCGACATTCCGGCGACGGCCGCATCCAACCGCGCGGCCAGATCGGGCAGTGCATTCATGGGGCGGAGTGTCGCACGATCGGCGGGCCGTCACGCGCCGAGGCACGACGTCGGGTCTACCATGCGAGGTCACCGACCCTCCACCTTCACCAAACGGAGGAGTGCGTCCATGACCGAGACGCTGAACCGCGGAGTGGCCAATCAGGCCGGCGCCCGCATCAACAAGGATGCCTACGACGAGGCGCAAGACTTCCTGCCGCTCAACGGTATCGACCATGTCGAATTCTGGGTCGGGAATGCCCGCCAGGCCTCGGCCTACTTCCGGGCGCTGTGGGGATTCACCCCCGTCGCGTTCGCGGGCCTCGAGACCGGCGTCCGCGATCGGGCCAGCTATGTCATGCGTCAGAACGACATCACGATCGTGCTGACCGCCCCGCTCTCGCCGGACGGGGAGATCGCGGAGCATGTCCACCGGCACGGGGATGGCGTGCGCGACATTGCCTTCGCCGTGGATGACGCGGCCTCGGCGTGGCGCGAAACCACGGCCAGGGGCGCCCGTTCCGCCATGGAGCCGGCGGATCTTGACGGTGATGCCGACGGCATCCTTCGGCAGAGCGCCGTCTTCACCTATGGCGAAGTCCGCCACTCGTTCATCGAGCGTCGCGACTACCACGGCCTGTTTGCCCCCGGATATCGGAAGGTGAAGAGGCAGGCCCGGGCCGCCTCCGGACTGTCGCTGCTCGAGGTAGATCACTGTGTTGGCAACGTCGAGCTCGGCGACATGAACAAGTTCGTCGACTACTACCGCCACGTCTTTGGATTTGCGCAGCTGATCCACTACGACGACAAGGTCATCCATACCGACTACTCGGCGCTGATGTCCAAGGTCATGACCAACGGCAATGGCCGGGTCAAGTTCCCGATCAATGAGCCGGCCTCGGGCAAGAAAAAGAGCCAGATCCAGGAGTTCCTGGACTACTACCTCGATGCCGGGACTCAGCACGTCGCCCTGCGCACCGAGGACATCGTCGGGACGGTCCGAGCGCTCCGTGAGAACGGTGTCGAGTTCCTGGGCATGCCCCACGCCTACTACGAGACGCTGGCCGACCGGGTCGGTGACGTCGGCGTCCCGATGGATACGCTCGAGGAACTCGGGATCGAGGCCGATCGGGACGAGGAGGGCTACCTCCTCCAGATCTTCACCCGCCCGATCCAGGACCGCCCGACCTTCTTCTTCGAGATCATCGAACGGCACGGATCGCGCGGGTTCGGCGTCGGCAACTTCAAGGCCCTCTTCGAGGCCATCGAGATCGAACAGGCGCGGCGCGGGAACCTGTAACGCGGGGGCGCTGTCGCCACCCTCGGATGCAATTCGCGCTTGATTCCGGGACCGTTCGGCGGGCATAATCCGAGCCACCCGATGGCGCGGCCAGTGTCGATTGGAAGGGATCCGTGAAGCGTCCTGCACTTGTGGTCCATGCCGTCCTGGCCTGGGTAATGGTCGTGGCCGTGGTCTTCCAGGTGTTTCTGGCCGGCCTCAGCATGGCCAACCTGGGCGGTAACGGCGACTTCGCGCCCCACATCGAATTCGGCTACACATGGGTCGGCGTCGCGGCCCTTGCATCCTTGATCAGCGCCCTTGCTGCGCGACCAGGCCGACGACACCTGCTGTGGGTGACCGCCGTGTTCGTGGACTACATCGTCCAGACGCTGTTGCCCGGCCTGAAGTCGATCACCCCCGCGATCGGGGCCCTCCATCCGGTCAACGCGCTGGTCCTGTTCACCCTCGCGGTGGTCGTGGCCCGTCGGGCGAGCGCCATGCTCTCATCGACGTCTGACGACCGGGGCTGACGGGCCGTCGGCCGGCAACCAGGACTCGCTGAACGCAGGAGAGGGCAAATGGATCTCTATGGCTGGGTCGTTTTCGGGCACATCGTGGCGGTCATCCTGGCGTTCACCGGCCATGGCGTATCGGCGTTCGCGATGTTCGCGGTCCGGCGGGAGCGTGACCGAGTGCGGCTGGCTGCGATCCTCGACCTGTCGGCTGGATCGCTGATCGTGTCGTCAATCGGCTTGCTCGTGGCGATCATCCTGGGGATCGCGGCAGCGATCATGGGCGACCACTTTGCAAAGTTCTGGCCGTGGGCCGCGATCGCCATCGTGGTCGTCGTCATCGGCACGATGACGCCGTTTGCCGGGACCCCCATGAACGGGGTCCGGAAAGCGCTCGGCCTGAAGGTCTACGGCGATAAGCCCACCGACCCGCCTCGGATCCCCGGAACGGACGAGGAACTCGCCGCGGCGCTGGCCCGCATCCGGCCGGAGATCCCTGCCGTGATCGGAGTCGTAGGAATCGTGGTCCTCGCCTGGCTGATGCGCGCCAAGCCCTTCTGAGCCACCGAGCTGGGCGGGTAAGACTCAGGCGCCCTTGACGGCATCAGGCCCCGGGCGTCTCGGCGAGGCGGTAGAGCTGGCGCGCGCCGTGGAGTCCCTTGAGCTCGTGGACGCCGGCGTCATCGAAGGTCAGCCCGGACCCGTCAACGAGGTCCAGCACGGTCGCTGAGACGTAGACCTCGCCGGGTCCGGCGACCGCCATGATGCGCGACGCGGTGTGCACGGCGATCCCGCGGACATCGTCGGGCGTTGCCTCGACCTCACCGCTGTGGACGCCGGCCCGAATCTGGAGCCCAAGTCCGATGACCGCGTCGCGAATGGCCGCCGCCCCGCGGACCGCACGCTCGGCGCCGTCGAACTGGGCGAGCACGCCGTCCCCGGTCGTCTTGACGAGCCGGCCCCGATGCCGGTCGATCGCCGCCCCAGCCTTTCGATTGTGCTCCCCGACCAGATCTCGCCAGCGCGCCGGACCAAGCTCGCTCGCCTGGCTGGTGGAGTCGACGATGTCGGTGATCACGATCGACGCCAGGATGCGCTCCGCGCCGACGTCCTTCGTCTTGCCGTACGTCCGCATCGCCTCGAAGTCGACCGAGACCCAGGGCTCGTCCCCGACGACCCACGCATCGTGGCCTGGTGGGATCTCGAAGACGTCGCCCGGACCGATCTCGAGCTCCGTGCCGTCCGCCATCATGATCCGAAGGCGCCCCGACAGGGTCACGCCGAGGTGGTGGTACTGGCAGGCGTCCGTGCCGGCGAGCGGGCGGACGTCCACCGACCAGCGCCAGCCTGGCTCGTACGTCATGCGGCCGACGACCGTGTCCTCGAGCACGACGACGTCCACGCGGCCCCTCGGAAAGGTCCGGACATCGCTGGGTTCGGCGAATCCCCGCCGCTGGAGACGCATTGGCAAGGGTCCTCACGGGTGGTGCGAGACGACGCGGCCACATGATGACCCCTCCCAGGCATTCGTGTACTCGTAAGCCCTAGACTCTGGGTCCGATGCGCATCGCCCACGTTCGCGAGCGGCACGCCCCGGCCGGTGCCCCCTGGCAGCTGGCTGCCGCCCTCGGTGGCCCGGCGGCGACGAACCCCGAGCCCCGCCGTTGGATGGATCTCGAGATCGCGCGGCGGCGGCTGGCCGCACGCGACCCGCGCCGTGTCCACAACAGCAGCCTGTTCAGGCAGCCGGTGACGACCCTCGACGACCACCTCGGACGCGGGCTCCGGGTGGAGTCGCTCGCGGAGCTGGTGGATGGATCCAGCGCCGCGACGGACCCGGACGACGACGCCGTTTTCGACGCTTCCGACCTCCGGTTCGGGCCGCCGATCCTGCGCCCGCCGGCCTTTCGCGACTTCTACGCCTTCGAGCAACACGTCCGGACGATGTGGGAGCGGCGCGGTGGCGAGATTCCCGAGGCCTGGTACCGCATCCCGGTCTTCTACCTCTCGAACACGACCGAGATCCGCGGGCCGGGCGACCCGGTCTGGGCGCCCCGCGGCTCCGCAGAGCTGGACTTCGAGCTGGAGGTAGGTGCCCTCGTGGACACCCCGGCCTTCGACCTCGAGCCGGACCGTGCGGGGGAGGCGATCGGTGGCTACTTCGTGCTCAACGACTGGTCCGCCCGCGATCTCCAGCGCGAGGAGATGGCGGTGCGGATGGGCCCGGCGAAGGGCAAGGACTTCGCGACCTCCATCGGGCCCTGGCTGGTGACGCCGGACGAGCTGGCCGACGCCCGAACGGCCGGAGCTACGGGGCCGAACCTTGCGATGACGGCCTCCGTCCGTGGCACCGACGGCCGCGAGGTCGAGGTCTCCGCCGGGACGTGGGCGGCGTCGCACTTCTCGTTCGGCCAGATGCTCGGCCGGGCCTCGGCCGACGCCCACATCAGGCCCGGGGAGATCCTCGGCTCGGGCACCGTCGGGACCGGCTGTCTGCTCGAAGTGAAGGACGCGACGCTGGGACGATGGCTCCAGCCCGGCGACGAGGTCACGCTCAGGATCGAGCGCCTCGGCATGCTCAAGGCGCCCATCGTCGCTCGACCCGGCCCGTAGACTTTCGCCCTGCCCAGGAGGCACATCGCCCCATGTATTACGTCCGCAACGGCAGCATCCCGCCCCAGCGCCACACGCAGCATCGCCGGCCGGATGGCGGCCTGTACGCCGAGGAACTGTTCGGCGTCGAGGGCTTCTCCGGTCGCAGTTCGCTCCTGTATCACCTCGTGCCACCCACGATCACCCACAAGATCGAGCCGGTCCGGCGCGTGAAAGTCGAGGCGGCCGATGAGCCGGCCCATCGCCATCACCTCATCAAGGCGTGGGACCTGCCCGTCCACGGCGACGTCGTGAGCGGGCGCGTGCCGCTGTTCTTCAATCACGACGTCGTCATGGGAATCGTCCGGCCGGCGGCCGCGATGCCCGAAGGCCGCTTCTACCGGAACGGCGTCGCCGACGAGATGCTCTACGTCCACGAAGGCACGGGCGTCTGCGACACGATCTTCGGGCCGCTCCGGTACGGCCCGGGTGATTACCTCGTCCTCCCGATCGGGACGACCTGGCGCCTTGATCCGGACGCGGGCTCCGACCAGCGGATGCTCTGGCTGGAGTGCCCCTCCGAGATCGAGCCACCCAAGCGCTACCGCAACGACTACGGGCAGCTGCTCGAGCACGCGCCGTATTCCCAGCGGGACCTTCACGCTCCCGAGGACGTCGCGCCGCGCGAGGAGACCGGCGAGTTCATCGTCGACGTCCGGTCGACCGACCGGGTCACGGCGTATTACTACCGATCACATCCTTTCGATCTCATCGGCTGGGACGGCTACCTGTGGCCGTTCCGGTTCAACATCGCGGACTTCCAGCCGATCACCGGCCGGGTCCACCAGCCGCCGCCGGTCCACCAGACGTTCCAGGCCCGCAACTTCGTGGTCTGCTCGTTCGTGCCGCGCAAGTTTGACTACCACCCGCTCGCGATCCCGGCGCCCTACAACCACTCGAACATCAACTCGGACGAGGTCATCTACTACGTGGCCGGCAACTTCATGAGCCGGCGCGGGGTGGAAATCGGTTCGTTCACGGCACACCCGGCCGGGATCCCCCACGGGCCGCATCCGGGCACGGTTGAGG
>JBKKBB010000080.1:0-5834 GCA_046714395.1 Candidatus Limnocylindrales bacterium
TGGAGAGGGGTGTCGTTCCCCGCGAGGCGGGGGACGAACCGGGCAGCGCTGCCGTCGACCGCGACGAGGTAGTTACGGTTGGTGATCCCGCCGGACAGCGCGGTCAGCGTGAGCTCGCGGTCCGCGAGCTCCGGGGCGCGTTGCATTGCCCCGACCAGCTGGTCGCGAAGCTCGCCGCGGAGAACCTCCGTGTCGGTCAGGACTGCACGGCCCGCGCGGCTACGCGATCACCGCCTCGCCGGTGGCGGCGTCGGCCTCGACATCCGTGGTCCGGCCCCGGAGCGCAACGGCGTAGTAGATGGCTCCTAACAGGACGAGCGTCCCGACGACGGTCTCGTAGAGCGGCAGCGGCGGCAGGTTTTCGAGCGGGGTACCGAACCACTGGAGGAACGTGTTGATGAACGGGTTCCAGTACGCCCGGCCCTCGGTTCCGAAGTCACCGAACAGGGCCGTGTCGTTCCACAGTGCGATGTTAACGATCATGAGCCCGCCGTAGACGAGGGCGAGGATGTTCACCGGCATCCCCCACCGACCGAGGTTGAACCACGCCCGCTGGTGTGGCCAGCCGCGGCGCCGGGCCATGAGCACGCCGAAGTTGCACAGGAAGTAGCTGAGGTAGATGAGTCCGGTCGCGCAGATCGACAGGACGAATCCGCCGAACGGGCCGGTCACGAGGATCGGCACGGCCGCGAGCACCCCAACGGCGATCGCCGCGTTGGCCGGCGTTCGGAACGTCGGGTTCACACGGGCCCACAGCCCGCCGAACGGCAGCCGGCGGTCGCGCCCCATCGAAAACATCATCCGGGTCGCGGCGCCCTGGATGGCCAGCGTGCAGACGAACACCGACGCGAGGATGACCAGCAGGTACAGCTCGCCGAACGTGATGCCCGCGGCGATCTCTGTCCTCAGATTGTCCTGGATGATCGTCGCGATCGGGAAGCCTCCGGCGAGGCCCTCGGCCATCGTGTCAGGGACGCTCGGGATCGCGAGGATGACCGCCAGCAGGAACACCACGCCGACGACCCCCGATGCGAGAACCGAGAAGATCACTCCACGCGGCGCCTGCCGGCTGGCGTCGACCGTCTCCTCGCCAAATGTCCCGGCAGTGTCGAACCCGTAGAGGATGAAGATCGACATGAACAGCCCCAGCGCGAACGTCGCAACGAGGTTGCCGTTCTGCGCCACCTCCGCACCGGCCGTGTCGAAGACTACCGACACGGGCTGGTTGTTCGAGAAGAACAGGAGCACGAGGGCGAACACGAGCATCCCGAGGATCTCGGTCGCGACGCCGATGTTGTTGAGGATCGACAGCAATCGAACCCCGTACGCGTTGATCAGCGTGGTGACCACGAGGGTCGCGAGGCTGACGAACGTGAACATCGTGGTGATCCCGGTGGGATCGGCCGAGTCGAGGAAGCTCGAGTCATCGGCCATGGGGCCGTGGATGCCATCGATTACGAACGCGACGATGACCGCGACGGCCGTGACCGTGACGACCTGTGCCCAGAAGTAGAACCACCCGGTGAACCAGCCGAGGGTCCGGTTGGACAGTCGCTTCGACCACTGGTAGATCGAGCCGGCGACTGGGAAGTGGCTGGCCAGCTCGGCGAACACGAGGGCGACGAGCGTCTGGCCGGCGATGACGATCGGCCAGGACCAGAAGAACGCCGGCCCGCCGAGGCCGATTCCGACGCCGAAGTTCCCGAATGAACCCGTCGACACGCTGATGAAGCTGAACGCGATCGCGAAGTTGCTCAGGAACCCTAGGGTTCGGCGCAGCTCCGGCTTGATGCCGAGCGAACGCAGGTGCGCGTCATCGCGCGCCGACTGCTCGGCCACATTCATGGGACCCGACACGATTCCCTCCTCAACGATTCACGGGAACGCCCGTGAGCGAGGCCCCGAACGCGCGGGGCGCGATGGAGCGGCGGTTCCTCGATCGACCCTCCCTCAAGGCGTCGGTTCGTTCGCCGGAGCATATGAGTCCCGCCGGCAAGAATCAAGACGCGCGGAACGGCGGCCCGGGTGGGCCGGTTCAGCGGGAGGCTGCCATGGCCTCCGTGACCGAGGCAGGAGCCGGCCGGTGCGCTTCCGCCGGATGCACATACCGGTCGACGATGTCGCGGGTGCCGATCACACCCAGCTCACCGAACAGAAACGCGACCTTGGCAGCCTGCGCGGCCAGGATCTCGTCCCGGGTCGCCAGGTCCCACAGCTCGCGCTTGAACGGCCCGATCGCCTTCTTGCGAGTCGTGTAGACGAACTGCTGGTCCGTCTGGTCCGCCTTCCGCTCATCGAGCGCGTTCTCGAAGCACCATGCCTCGATTTGGTCGCTGAGGTCAACGGGGAACGCGGGGTGCTCGTACAGGGCGTTCTGAAATCCGGTGGCGAGATGGATCTCCGCGGTGTCGGCCGCGCGGAACGTGTGGAACATCTCATCCGGCAAGGTCGAGGCACCGTGCTGCACGGTTCCGGCGAGGCCGTACTGGGACCGGGCGATGGCTCCGAGTCGCTCGTGAACCTCGAAATCCACCGCCGCCTTGGCCACGGTTCCGTCGGGCAGGACGACGCCGCCGTGGGACGTGCCCGTCTGCACGCTGACCTTGCTGATCCCGACGGCGCCCGGAGCGATTCGCTCCAGCTCGCGCTGGAGACCGGTCAGATAGGCGTGCAGCTCACCCTCGGTCGAGTTCGTCTTGCCGACCTCGCCGATCTCACCCCCGACGCTGATGGTCACGCCGTCCGATTCAAGCGATCGGATCAGCGCCACGAGTTCCGCGGTCCGCTCGTAGTTGGCGCGCTGTTGCTCCTCGACCGTTGAGAACGACAGGTCCACGAGCGTCGATGCATCGATGTCGATGTTCCGGTATCCCGCCGCTACGGCGAGACGGCAGGCCCGTCGAATCTCCTCGGTCATCGTCTCGGGATCCGCGGCGTACTTCTTGGCGTTGAACTGGTAATGATCGCCCTGGAGGAAGACGGGGCCCACCCAGCCCGCCGCCACCGCGCCGGCGAGACAGGCGGTCGCATAGTCGATCGGCCGTTGGTACGTGTAGGTCTGTTCGCTCCGGGCGAGCTCCAGGATCACGGCCCCAACGTCTGACGTGGCGGCCATCTCGAAGATGACCCTCGCCATATCGAACGTCTGGGCCCGAATGTTGATGGCCGGGACAGTGAAGCCGGCTTCGTCGCCGCGGGCACGGGCCTCGTACAGGTCCTGGATGCTCGCCGATCGGGCGCCGGTCGCTTGCGACACCTCCCAGACAAGCCATTGCGCGGCCGCGGCCGCGGCCTCGTCCGTCGAGAATGCCGCCGTCCAGGCGAGGTCCCGGACGCCCTCGCCACGAAGGCGCGCGAGGTCGTCGACGACGACCAGGCCTCCCTGGACGTGAAGCGACGCTGCCACGCGGGCCAGCAGATCGGCGGCTGAGCTAGCGACGTACGGCATGACGAGACTCCTTCCGGTCGGTGGCGACCTTCGACAGATCTCGCTCAGTATCGTCCGGACGCGGGGACCTCGCCGGTGGCAGCAGGAGCTAGAAGGGCTTGATCACCATCAGGAACACGATCACGATGACCAGGCCCGTAAGGATCATCCCACCGCGCTGGACCTTCTTGACCGCCGCGCGCAACTCTGGAGGCGGGCCCGCTGGCGCCGTACCGGGAGCCGGTGGACCACCGGCGGTCAACGCAATCACGCGCCGGACCGCCGGTGTCTGGACCGCGGTCCCATAGGCGAGTGCGAGCACCCAGAGCACGATCCCCGCCTGGAGCCAGAGTGCCTTACCGAGGTCGACGTTGCTGGTGATTATCAGGCCAGCTCCCGTGACGCCCTGCACGATCGCGAGGGGCGTGGTCCGCTGTTTCGCCAGAGCCTCGCCGACGCGGATTGCGAAGTTCGCGTGCACCGGCTCCTTGCCGCCCATGCTTCCGATGACCGGCATGGCAAACGTCGGACCGAAGGCGATGATCGCGCCGAGCACGTGGAGGAAGAGCAGGAGCTGGAACAGGGTCATGTATGTCTCCTTGACCTGGTGGGTGCCAAACGGCGCGTCGCCCGGCCCGGGGCGGACGAACCGACGCGAAGCGGTGCTCGATCGTAACCCCGATCCTAGTGAACGGGCCGGCCGGCGATACGCGCATCTCGAGGTCGGAGCAGGTCAGCCTCAGTGCCCCTTGGCGTCGTGGGCGTGTCCGTAACCCACGCGATATCCGGCCACCAACCGCCCGACCTCTTCCAACGAGGCGACACCGGCCGTGGCGAGGCCGCCCAGATCGTCGCGCCGGTGATGAAGATCCGCCTCGAGGTCCCCGGTTCGCCGGCTGAGGCGCGCCGCGATCTCCGGCATCACCCCCCAGGCGAAGTCCTCGAATACCTGGCGCGTCGCATCCCAGTTCGAGAGTACGGCCGGCCCGAGCAGCTGCGGGTGTCCGTGCTCGTCCCGGTGAAGCGGGCGGACGTAGTGCGCGACCGTGACCCTCACCGGTGGGCTCGGCTCCATGGCGGGATCGGCCGCTGTCACGGGCCCCGGGGCATCCTCGCCGAGCACCAGGACACAGCCGAGGAACGACAGCTCGTCCTCGGACAGGCCGATCGGCGGCGCGGCACCGAGGTCGTCGTAGACCGCCTGGAGGGAGTCTCCCCGCACCAGGCCACCTGGCCGGTCTCCGTGGACCAGCTCGCGAGCGGTCCGAGCGACCAGCGGGATCGCCAGCTCCGCCGCGTCGACTCCGGCAAGCCCCAGGTCGGGGCGGATCGAGGCCAGAACGCCTCGCAGGATCTCGGCCGCGCTGCCTGGTCCGACGAGGGACTCGGGTGCTGTGACGATCAGGGGGATCCGTCCCTCCACGAGGACCCAGACGAGCGCCGCGAGCTGCGCGTCCATCGTGCCTCGCCGGACCAACTCCACGATCGACGGGGGTTCGCCGGGAACGGCAGGCGCGGGCGCGGGTCGGCCGAGGTCGGGGAGATCCATCGTCGCGGAGCGTATGACGGATGCGCGACTCGCGTGCCCGCCCGGACCTCGGCGATTGCCCGCAGGATCGGCCGCGTGCCGCGCCGACCTGCCAACCTCGCGTTCGTAGCCCTCTTCCTTGGGGCGTGCGCGGCGACGGGATCGCCCGTCACGACGGCCTCCATCACTCCGACCGCGATCTCCCGGGCCACCGCTTCACCCGTGCCGGCGACCGCGCCCCTTGCCACCATCCGGTTGATGCCGACGTTCGGACCGGTCACCCCATCGCCTATGGTCGCCCCTACCCCCTCGCCGTCGCCGTCGAAGCGGCCCTGGTCGGTCGTGGTGGTCGGCGACTCGATCGCCTACAACCACCCGAAGGACTGTCTCGGCTGCACCGGTGTCGCGGATCGATACGCCGCGGCGATCGAGCGCGCCACGGGCCGCGACGTCGCTCTGACGAACCTGTCGGAGTACACGGGGCTGCGCGTCGAGGGCCTCCGCGTGGAGCTCCGATCCGACGCCGCACGACGCAGCGCGATCGCGGGCGCGGATTTCGTCCTGATCACGATCGCCCACAACAACGTCGTCTGCCCCGACTGGGACCTTGGCCGCACCGCCTGCGCGACGCTTGCCGACCAGCACCGTGAAACCTACGCTCAGGTCTTCGCGGCGGTCGTGGCGCTCCGGGCCGGGCGGGCGACTGCCTTCCGCACCGTGAATCGCTACAACGACGTCACCAAACCCGGGACGACCGCTGGCGAGGCCGCCGGCTCGAAGCTGATCCTCGATGCCTGGAACGAGATGGTCTGCCGAGGCAACGGCGAAGGGCTTCCTCTGCGCCGACATCTATCACTCGTTCAATGGGCCGGACGGCCT
>JBKKBB010000081.1:0-12210 GCA_046714395.1 Candidatus Limnocylindrales bacterium
CGGGACCGAGAAGGCCCAGGCGATGCTCCACGATCCAGCGACCGCGGAGAAGGCACGACAGGCAATGTCGCGCGCCAAGCGCGGCGTTGCAACGGCGATCGACCGGATCGATCCGGGCGTCCTGGCGGACGTGGTCATCAAGGCCACCGCGCTCCAGGAGCGGGCGAATCTCGCGTTGAAGGCGAAGGGCTCGCCGTATCGGATCAGCGAGGTCGTGATCGGCGCTGCGATTCCGCCGAGTGTGTCGTTCAGCATCGCGCGGACGCAGGATCCGGACGCGGACATCGTTCCAGATGGCGCGGTCGCCAGCACGGATCTGCTGGCCAACGCCGCTGCGCACGTGGGGAACACGGTTCAGGCGCTCGATGGGACGACCATCGATGAAGCCACGCTGAGCGGCGACTCAGGCTGAGCCACTGGAGCAGGCCGTCCCCGCGTCGCGGATTGCGGTAGCGCCGAGCGCACCCGTCCGGTAGAGTCTCGACCGACCGAGGAATCGCGTCCTTCCTCCGGGCCTGCCGGCGGTACCCGCGGCCACCGCCTCAGATCGTTCGCGCGGGCAGGAGGATGCATGCCTCGAACCCGAGTGGCCGCCCGTGGGCGCAGGCCCGTCCTGATCCTGGGCCTGATCGGTGCACTGGTGCTCGCTGCCTGTGGCGGAGCGGCATCAGAGCCTCCGACTCCCGATTCCAACGAGCCCCCGGGGCAAGGTGACACCCCGACGCCGACGCCCGAGCCGATCATCGGCACGGAGGATACCCCCGCACCAGGTGACGGCAGCGCTGCCTTCTCGGCGGCCACGACAGCACTCGATGCGCTGGACTCGTACGCCTTCCGCGTGCAGATCAAGTCGACCACGACCAATAACGGGACGGTCTCAATCAGCGACAGCGTCTATTCAGGAGTCGTGGTCAGCAAGCCGACCGAGGCGAACTCCCTCCAGATCGCCGAGCTTGACGCCGATGGGAACGTCACCTCCGGCACCGAATTCGTGATCATCGGCGCCGAGGCGTGGCTCAGGGACGTCGGGAGCGAGGCATGGGTGGCAATCCCGGCGGCGCAAGTCAGCACCATGTTCACTGCCTTCCGCCCGGAGCAGATGTTCGGCACCTACTTCGCCGGCTTCGGCGGTAACTTCAAGACAGTCGGGACCGAATCCAAGAACGGCGTCGACACCACGCACTACCAGGGCGACGAGGCGATCGGATCCATCCTCGGGTCGATCGCCGGCGTCAACGGCACGTGGACATCCGACGCCTGGATCGCCAACGACGGGGGCTTCCTCGTCCATTCGGAGGCCGGGGTCGAGGCGGCCGCGGGGACCGATGGTGGGAGCTTCCTGATCGTGGTCGACATCACCGACCCGAACAGCGCCGGACCGATCGAACCGCCGGCCTGACGCAGGCGCCGCGCCGGACCGGGCCTCAGGCCGCCTCGGCGGTGGGGTCCGGAAAGCCGCTGCGCAGCCACTCCTCGATCGTCTCCAGGGACACCGTGCTCCGCTCGCCGGTGCCGCGTCGCGTGACCTCGGCGCCCCCGGCTGCCAGCGATCGCGGGCTGACGGTCACGATCCAGGGCATGCCCAACAGCTCGGCGTCGGTGAACTTCACGCCGGGCGACTCGTCGCGGTCGTCGTACAGGATGTCACGTCCGGTCTCGGCAGCGGCGGCATGGAGTCGCTCGCCGATCTCGGCCACGTTCGGGTCGCGGGCCGCGCCGATCGTGACGAGATGCGCCGCGTAGGGTGCGACCTCATCGGGCCAGACGATGCCCTTGTCGTCGTGATGCGCCTCGACAATACAGGCCACGTTGCGACCGAGCCCGATCCCGTACGAGCCCATCACGATCGGATGTGCCTGACCGTCCTCGCCCAGATAGGTTGAGCCGAAGGCGACCGTGAAGTCGGTCCCGAGCTTGAAGATGTTGCCCACCTCGATCCCCTGTCGCAGCACAACGGGCTGACCGCAGGTCGGGCAGGGATCACCTTCCCGGGCATTCGTGATCTCCGCGACGTGGTCCGGCGTGTAATCGCGTGGCACGTTCACGTTGCGCACGTGCCAGCCGACGCGATTCGCGCCGGCGACGAGATTCGGCGACCTGACCACGAGCTCGTCGACGACGATCACCGCATCGCTGGCACCGAGCGGTGAGCCGTAGCCGGCCGCCATGCCGCGGGCCGTGATCTCCTCCACGGTCGCCGGACGGAGGCCGCCACGCGCCTCCAGCACGTTGACGAGCTTCGTCTCGTTGACGTCGTAATCGCCGCGAACGATCGCCACCACGAACCGGGCGTCGCCGGTCACGAAAAATGCCGCCTTGGCCGTGCGACTGCGGGGCACGTCGAGGAACCTTGCCAGCGCGTCGATGGTCGTCGCGCCAGGCGTCTCGACGTCCTCCATCCGCAGGGCCGCTTCAGGTTCGGGGTCTGGTCTGCCCACGATCGCGATCTGCTGGTTGTCGGCGAACCCGCAGGCATCGCAGATCACCAGGGTGTCCTCGCCGAAGGCGTTGATGACCATGAATTCATGAGCTCCCAAGCCGCCCATGATCCCGACATCCGCGCCCACCGCGACCGCCTTGAGACCGAGGCGCTCGAAGATCCGCTCGTAAGCGGCGTACTGGAGCCGGTAGCTTCGATCGAGGCCGGCTTCATCGCGATCGCAGCTGTAGGCGTCCTTCATGACGAACTCGCGGACCCTGATCAGGCCGCCCCGCGAGCGGGGCTCGTCCCGGAACTTCGTCTGGAAGTGATAGACCATCATCGGTAGTTGGCGGTAGCTCTGGACGATGTCGCGGAGCAGGAGGGCCACGACCTCCTCATGGGTCATCGCGAGGACCATGTCTCGTTCGCCGCGATCCCTGAACCGGACGAGCTCGGGGCCGATCCTGGAATAGCGGCCGCTCTCCTTCCAGATCTCGGCCGGATGCACGACCGGCATCTCCATCTCCTGGCTGCCGATGCGGTTCATCTCCTCGCGGATGACCTGCTCCACCCGCTTGGTCACGCGGAAACCGAGAGGCAGGAGCGAGTAGATCCCCGAGCCGAGCTGCCGGATGTAGCCCGCCCGCAACAGGAGCCGATGGGACGGCATTTCGACGTCGGCGGGGTCATCGCGCAGGGTGGTAAAGAACAACTGGCTCAGGCGCATGGCAGGAAGGATAGCGGCGGGGGCCTCGACCGCGCCGGATACCCGGAGATGCCGAGGCGACTGGGTATCCTGCTAGCCTTTGCCCGTGCCCGAAGGCCTGTCCCTCCTCCTGATCACCGTCATCCTGCTGGCGGTCGCCTTCGACTACATCAACGGCTTCCACGACACGGCGAATGCGATCGCGACATCCGTGTCGACGCGCGCCCTGCGCCCGGATCACGCGATCCTCATGTCGGCCAGCGCGAACTTTCTCGGGGCCCTCACCGGGACGGCCGTGGCCAAGACCATCGCGTCGGGGATCGCCACCACGCCCGACGGCGCCGCGGGTCAGATCGTCGTCGCGGCGGCACTTGTCGGCGCGATCACCTGGAACCTGATCACCTGGCGGCTCGGGATACCGTCGTCATCCAGCCACGCCCTCATCGGCGGCCTGATCGGCTCAGTGGTCGCGGCCAGCGGTACGGGCGCGCTGAAGATGGACGGGATCATCGGCAAAGTCGTGGTCCCGCTGATCAGCTCGCCGATCGTCGGAGTCCTGCTCGGCTTTGCCCTCATGGTCATCCTACTGAACGTGTTTCAACGGGCCCACCCGCGAAAGTTGAACGATCGATTCCGCAAGCTGCAGGTGGTCTCAGCGGCATTCATGGCCTTCAGTCATGGCTCCAATGACGCCCAGAAGACGATGGGCATCATCACGCTCGCGCTGATCGGCGCCGGATTGGTTCCGCAGGGCGATCCGATCCCCCTATGGGTGATCTTGGTGGCGGCCTCCGCGATCTCGCTGGGCACTGCGGCCGGCGGCTGGCGAATCATCAAGACGATGGGACAGCGCGTCGTGAAGCTGGATCCCGTGCACGGGTTTGCCGCCGAGACCACGGCGGCCACGATCATCCTGACGGCGTCGCATTTCGGGATGCCGGTCTCCACGACGCACGTCATCTCGTCCGCGATCATCGGCGTGGGTACGAGCGACCGGCTTTCCGCCGTCAGATGGGGCGTGGCCGGCAACATCATCGTGGCGTGGGTGCTGACGATCCCGGCTTCCGGGGCGGTTGCCTGGCTGGCCTGGGAGATCCTCAGCCGGGTCCTCTGACCGAGTCGCCCGGCGAAGTCCGGGTCGGTCATCGCCCGGATCCGCGCCCGCCGGGTCGTCCTCCGGGCGACCACGAGCGCGAGGTCCACCCAGACGCGAGCGTAGGCGGCCCGGACCACCGCGTCCTCCGGGTTGGCCTCCCGCGAGAAGGACGACGCGAGTGTCTCATGAGACCGGATCGGGGCGAGGTGCGCGACCACGACGTCGATCTCTGCGGCAGTCGGCTCGTGACAGGCGGCGGCGGGTTCGGGCGCACCGTGGTCGTGCACCGCCGAACCCAATGTCCCGGAGTCGATACTTCCACCGGTCGGGAGGAGTTCCGCGGGGGTCGATCCGAGCATGGCTCCAAGATCGAGGGCCGCCGTCAACGCCGTGTGCGCGGCGTGTCAACGTCGGGTCAGGCGGGCCGCCGAAGGACGTACCCGACACCGCGGATCGTCTGGATCACGATTGGGTTCTCCGGGTCCGGCTCGATCGCGGAGCGGAGCCAGTGGACATGGACGTCCACCGTCCGCGTCTCGCCGGCGTAGTCGTAGCCCCAGACCTGCTCGAGGAGCTGGTCGCGGCTCATCACCTGGCCGGGGTGCCGGGCCAGAAAGGCCAGCAACTCGAAGACCTTGGGCTTCATGGGGATCTGGCGCCCGTCGCGGAGGACGCGATGCCCCGCGAGGTCCACCTGGACCCCACCAACATCGACGACGGTTGGGCCCGCCGCCGACGAGGCCGCTGCGGACTGCTCGGCGCGCCGGAAGATTGCCCGGATCCGCGCCGACAGCTCGCGCAGGCTGAACGGCTTCGTCACGTAGTCGTCCGCTCCCAGCTCCAGGCCGACGATCTTGTCCACCTCGGAGTCACGCGCGGTGAGCATCACGATCGGGACCGCCGACTCGGTGCGGATGATCCGGCAGACCTCGATCCCGGACAGCTCCGGGAGCATGAGGTCGAGGAGGATCAGGTCCGGCTGCTCCGCTCGGAAGCGCTCGAGGGCTGCCCGGCCGTCCCCGACTGAGACAGCACGGAATCCGTCGGCGACGAGCGCGTCGACAAGCGTCTCGCGGAGGGTCGGCTCGTCTTCCACGACGAGGATCGTTCTGGCCATCGACGCCGAGTGTAGCGACGCGTGTTAACGCCGAATTGCCCGGTCTTCGCCAGACGGCCCGCCGCGACGGTCGGGAGAGCATCTCATTCGCTGGGCCGCCTCCGGGCCAGCCGGGCACGTGCCATCCATGCCTGGGTCGGCGGTCGGTCGCCTCCGGGCCCGCCGGGCACCTGCCATCCATGCCTGGGTCGGCGGTCGCGACCGCGACCCGGTCCGTGACGCCCCCAGCGTCAAAACAAGGACTTCGCTGGCGGGAGCCGGCGTTTGCCGTGGCTCCAGCGGCGATCGGCGCCTCCATGGGCTGGCTCGACGGCCGGCCGCGGCGCTGCGGACGCCCCTGCTGCGCACGAGTCGTGGTGCTGGATGAGCGAGCAGGCGGCGCGGCGGTCGTCACACGGAGGCTGGGCGGGCGGCATCCCGCAGGAATGCTGCTCCCAGCGTCACGAGGGGCCACGACGACCGATCGCCCTGCGTCAGGGCGCTGGTGTAGGGCAGGGCTCCTGTACGTCCGAGCGGATGTACTCCAGCTCGTCGTCGGTCGCTGGGTCTCCCTGCACGATTCCGCCGCCCATGCCCCGGGGGTCGATCGCCTCGAGCGGCGTGCAGCGTGAGACAAGGTACGCCAGCTCACCGGGCAGGACGAACGGGTATGAGCGCAACTCGAAGAAGAGGATCGTGAGCCTGTCGGGACCCGTCTCGGCCCGCATGAACCGCGCGTGGGCCAGAGGCCGATCGAGCTGCGATGCGAGCGTCGACCCAAACTCGGCGATTGGTCGCGCCAGGCCTGCCGGCGCGGGCGCGTCCGGGAGTGCCAGCCGAACGAGTCCGAGCAGCGCGGCGGGATGCGCAAGGATGAGCAGGGTCAGGACAATCAGCCACCGGCGATGTCGCATCATCCCCCCTCCGACGGCCCGCCCCTCTCGCCTGTTTCGATGACCGCCAGGGCCGCAAGGGCGCGCCCGAGGCGCTCGAGAACACGGTCGCGCCCCAGGGCGACGAGCGTGTCGAAGAGCGGCGGCGTGGCGGTCCGGCCCGTCACCGCGACGCGGATGGCCATGAACAGATCGCCGGCCTTCCAGCCCCGGGCTTCGGCCAGGGCGCGCAGCGGTGGCTCGAGTTCGTCCGCTTCGAAACTCACGGCGCCGGTGTCGGCGATCACGGCTCGTGCCGCGTGCAGGCCGTCGCGGGTCGTCGCGATGTCCCAACGCTGGGGCACCAGCACGCCAGGGTCCACGACGAGCTGATCGACCCACACGAACCCGATCAGGTCCCCCACCGCGCCGAGCGTCGGGAGGCGCTCGCGGATCATCGGCAGGAGCGGACGCAACTCGTCGGCCGTGGGGGTTCGATCGATGGTGCCGGCCACGTGCTCGGCCTCGAGGAACGGCAGGAGCCGCGTCACGAGGTCCTCGTCGTCGAGGCGACGGATCCATTGGCCGTTGAGCCACTCGAGCCGCTCTCGGTCGAAGACCGCGCCACCCTTCTGGACGTGCTCGAGGTCGAAGCGCGCGGCGATCTCCTCGAACGACAGGATCTCCTCCTCCGTGCCGGTCGACCAGCCAAGGAGTGCCAGGTAGTTCACGAGGGCCTCGCGGATGAATCCCTCGGCGATGTAGTCGGAGATCGCCGTCTGGCTCTTGCGCTTGCTCATCTTGGTTCGATCCGGGTTGAGGATCAGCGGGAGGTGCGCAAAAACCGGCTCACGGTACCCGAAGGCCCGGAACAGGAGGATGTGCTTCGGGGTATTGGACAGGTGATCCTCGCCCCGAATGACGTGGCTGATCTGCATCGCCGCGTCGTCAATCACGACGGTGAAGTGGTAGAGCGGCGTGCCGTCACCTCGCACGATCACGAAGTCGCCGCCGAGATTCGTCGTGTCGAATTCAACGAGGCCGCGCACCGCGTCCTCGAACGCGACCACGCCGGGCTGGACACGAAAGCGAACGGCGGCCGGGCCGCCTTCGGCAACGCGAATCGCCCGTTCGTCCGCCGTCAGCCGGCCGCAGCGGCCGACGTACTTCGGCGGCAGCCTGGCGGCCTCCTGTGCCTTCCGGTCCGTCTCGAGCTCGCCCGGCGTGCAGAAACAGGGATAGGCGAGGTCGCGCGCGAGCAGGTCCGCCGCGGCGGTCGCATACAACTCGAGTCGCTGCATCTGTCGATATGGTCCGAACGGACCGCGATCCTCACCGCCGGTCGCATCGGGGCCCTCGTCCCAGGTGATCCCGAGCCAATGGAGGCCATCCAGAATGTCTGTCTCGAAGGCCGCCGTGCTCCGGGCGACATCCGTATCTTCGAGGCGCAGCAGGAACGTGCCGGCGAGGTGCCGGGCATACAGGGCGTTGAACAGCGCCGTTCGGGCGGTCCCGATGTGGAGCGGCCCGGTCGGGCTCGGTGCGATGCGCACGCGGATCTCGGACATGCGTTGATTCTAGGGCTGCGACGCGGGATCAGCGGAACGCGTGCGGTGGCCACCGCCCCCGAGGGCCGGCCGATCAGGTGCGGCCCGGCACGCGATGAAAGAGCGCCGGGTCGGCGCTGCCCGGCAGGATCCTGATGAGGCTCGCCGGTCGAAGCCCCAGGGTCGCCCGGCCAAGCGGTCCCTCGAGAGTCAGGGAGTCGAGCGACTCGGACCGGGCGAGGACCGTGACATGGACGCCGGGACGCAGGCCTCGCGCTTCGAGGTAGGACAGCAGTCCGGGATCTTCCTCGGCGTCTTCCGTGATCCGGTAGATCGTGATCCGATCGCCGGCTGACGTGTCGGACAGGCGCACCCCGGCGGGTCGGCGCTGGGTGGCCTCGATGTCGATCGGGTTGCCGTGCGGGCAGGTCTCGGGATGCCCGAGCAGTTCGTCCAGACGAGCCTCGACACGAGGTGAGATGGCCGCCTGCAAACGCTCGGCTTCGACGTCCGATTCGGCCCAGCCAAGTCCCACGATTTCCGTCAGCAGCCACTCACACAGGGCATGGCGCCGAAAGATACCGTCGGCCGCGGCCCGGCCGGCCGGCGTGAGGAGCCACTCGCGAGCCTCTGCCTGCAGGACGAGTCCATCGGCGACGAGGCGACGGAACATCTCACTCGCCGCCTGCGGGCTGACCCCGAGCCTTCTCCCGACCTGCGCGGCGGTGACGCGGGCGCCATCACCGGCCATGACCCGGAGCGCAAGGAGGTAATCCTGGGCGGCCGTGGACAGGTCGCGGGCGGCCGGGCGGCGCGAGCCGGTGGGTGCGGTCACGAGACGAGCATACGGCTCAGCCCCGGGACCGCATTCGGAGAGCTCGGACCGTCATCGCCGCCACGCCGACAATCCAGCCGAGAGCGAGGACGGCGATCAGCGATGCTGGGCCGTAGGTTCGATCGTAATTGGCGCCGCTCGCCGACAGCGCGGCGGCGGCCGGGAAGGCCAGCACGATGACCGCCGCGGTCCCCCCGGCGAGTAGCCGAGCGATCGCGGGCGCGATCGCCAGGACGGCGATGATGCCGGCCTGGGCGGCCCACGGATAGAGCTGGGCGGTGCTGGTGCAGGTCGCCGAAAAAGCAGCACAGCCGGTGGCCTCGCCGATGACGGCGGCAGCCCCGATTCCAAGCGGGGGCCAGGCGATCAGGGCGAGGCCGATCCGCCGGAACGGACCTGCGTCGAGTCGGGCGAGGCCGGACGGGAATGCCCACGGGGCGGCCGGCGCAGCCACCGTGTCGTGCCCGTTCGTGTCGTCGTATCGCGGCGGCGCGCTGGTCGCGGCGGCGGCTGCGGCCGCGCGGGAGCTCGCGGCCCGCGCATCTGCGGCACGGGCATCGGCGGCACGGACATCGGCGACCCACTGAGCGGATCGTGCGGCCCTGCCTCGGGCCGGCCGCTCAGGGTCGGCACCGGGCGCCGCCTCCGTTCGGGCTCGATGTGTCCGAGCCGCCTGGCCGTGGTCATGGCCCGTACGGGGTTCGGCGGTTCGGGGTTCGGCGGTTCGGGGTTCGGCCGCGCGAGGTTCGTCGCCTCGCGGCCCGGCCGAGTCTGGCGTGGCCTTGTCATGTCCCGCTGCTCGCGCGTCAGCCCGGGCCCCAGATCGCGCCGCGCGCTCGGCTGCGCGGGCCTGGTACTCGGGTCCGTGCTTCCGTGGATCCGCGTACTCGCGCGGATTGATCCTCCAGTACTCGCCGCTCGATGGTCCGTACCAGGAGGCCCCCTCCCAGGCAGGGTCGGCCGGCTCGATGGGATCGGCGGGATCGCGGGCCTCGCCGTAGGTCGTCGAGCCGAAGGTCGCCTTCTTGGTCGCTCGGCGGCGGGGACCCCCTGGGGAGCTGCCGGGACCTCCAGCCGGCCCCCGTGAGCCGGAATTGCCAGACGGCCGATCGGGACCGCGTTGGCGCGCGCGACCGCCGGGTTCCTCGGCCCTGGGGTCGTTGCCGCGCGCCTCGCCCGGGCGCGCCCGATCACGGGCCTCTCGCGCCCGCGCCGGATCGGCCTTCCACGGCTTGGCGGGCCCTGCCCCCGGCCTCGACCCGCCAGGACTGCCGCGGATTCCGGTCAGCTGCTCGTAGGCCGCCTGGATGGCGAGGAACCTGGGAAGTGCCGACTCTCCGGCCGAGTCGGGATGATTGGCCTTGGCCAGGGCCCGATAGGCACGCTTGATCTCGGCGGCTGAGGCCGCCGGAGCGAGGCCCAGGACGCGGTGCGGGTCGTTCGCCATGGACTTCAGTGTCGCCGACAGGAACGGATTACGTCAGACGGCGCGTGCGTGGCGCGTTCTAGCCCGACCTCGAGATCAGCTCCGTGAGTGGGGCGAGTTCGAAGGACGGAATCGTCTCGGCGCTGACCCTGCCGTGCGGATCGGTCTCGCTTGGGCGGTGGTAGCGCCCGAGAACCCGGAGGGACTGACCGGCCAGGACGCCGGCCTGGCGGAGGGCTTCCACCGTTGCCGCCCAGGTGGCGCGATCGTACCCGCCGCCGTCCTCGATCTTGACGGCCATCCCCGATGCCGGATGGTCCGCCCCATTCCCCCGCGGTCCCTCCAGGATGGCCAGACCGCGCAGCGCTTCCGAGCCGCCCTTGGACACGACGCGTCCGGGCGCCGCTTTCATGATCGAGGTATCGAGGCGATCCCGGCTGCCCGCGACCAGCTCGGGGTGCGCCAGCATCGCATCGCGCACGATCGTCAGCGCCGAACTGAGCGATGCCCTCGGATCGGCGCTCCGGATACCCGCCGGATCGGCCAGCAGCGCGTATGCCCGGGCGACCTCGCGCAGCGGAAAAGCGTAGGTGGGGATTCCGCAGCCGTCGATGGCCATCCGGAGCTTCGCCGGTGTCGTCCCGAACGCGCGCGCCACGGCGGCTCGGTAGGTGACCTGCGCCGGGTGTGCCTCCAGCCAATAGCCGTCCACGTCCCATCCGTGCAGCCGGCACAACAGGAGGAAGACCGAATGCTGACCGGAGCACATGTGGCGGACCGGGCTCGCCTTCTCGCCGTCGCGGGCGAGTCTGGCCGCCGTGAGCGCGTCGAGCGGCATGCCGTCTGAGCCGCAGGCAAGCGCGGCCTGTGAAACACCGGTCCGCCGGTACATGGCCTGGAGAGTCCGAACGTGGAGATCCTCGCCCGAGTGGCTGCTCGTCATCAGCGCCAACTCCTGCGGCTCCAGCCGGAATGCGTCGATGCCACCGGCTTCGATCAGCGCTGTGAGGCCGAACGGCTTGACGCATGAGCGCAGGCTGACCGGCTGATCCGGGTCGCCGATGGCGCGCAGGATTCGGCCCCCCGCATCCGCCTCGACGACGTCGCCGCGATGGACGCTCTCCTCGATCCCGTCGCGGATCTGCCGGACGAGGATCGGTGGAGCGAATTTCCGCTGGCGGGCTCGGCCTGCGGCGCTGGCGGTGGGCACGAGTGGCGGGCCTCCTGAGGATCGACATCGAGAACGCCCAGACATCGACACGCGGCCGGTGCCTGGGCAGGGCGGCCCGGGCATCGCCAACGACGATCCGAGGGCACGCGGAGGGCCGTCGGGCCGGTCGCCACCGACCGCTCAGCGCAACGGTAGTCAGGCTGGATCGGGGCGTCAATCTGGAGGCCGATCGGTGACCCGTGCCGATGCTACGATGCGACCGACGCCCGTCGTCGTGCCGCCTAACGGCGGCGGTGATCACTCCCATTCGAGAGGCCCTCGTCGATGTCGACACCGACGCTCCATGTCTCCCAGCACCCGGCCGTGCAGCACAAGCTCGGCATCCTCCGCGACATCAACACCGAGCCGAAGAAGTTTCGCGAAGTCGTCCGCGAGCTGTCCTGGTTGCTCGGCTACGAAGCCCTCGCAGATGCCCGCGTCCGACCGTTGGACGTGACGACGCCGATGGAGGCGATGGATGGCGCCGAACTCGCCGACCGGATTGGGCTGGTACCGATCCTTCGCGCCGGGCTCGGGATGGTGGACGCCATGCTGGAACTGATGCCGACCGCCCAGGTCTGGCACCTGGGCCTGTTCCGGGACGAGCGGACGCTCCGGCCGGTCGAGTACTACAACAAGCTGCCCGACTCGGCGAACGTGGATCTTTGACTGCTCCTTGATCCGAAGCTCGCGCCCGGCGGTTCCGCGACCGCGGCGATCGAGGTCCTCAAGAAGTGGGGCGCGGTCCGGATCAAGCTCGTGAACCTGATCGCGGCGCCCGAGGGGGTCGAAGCCGTCACGACGGCCCATCCGGACGTCGACATCTACACCGCCGCGCTCGACCGCGAACTCAACGACAAGGGCTACATCGTCCCCGGGCTCGGGGACGCCGGCGACCGCCAGTTCGGAACCGGCCACCCGAGCTGACTCCGAAGGCGACGCGAATCAGAACGGCCCGCCCCGCGCGGGGGCGGGCGGGCGGGGGGCCGGGGGTAGCCGG
>JBKKBB010000082.1:0-7250 GCA_046714395.1 Candidatus Limnocylindrales bacterium
TTCACCTGCATCGCGGTCCAGGTGGACCAGGTATCCGGCGTCGGGACGCTCATCAAGACGGGCGACTACGTCGACATGGTCGCCTCGATCAGCCCGGCCTTCCCGATCATCAACACGACGGATGTGATCCGCGTGCCTGATGAGAACTACGACCACACGAGCGTCAAGGTGCTCCTCCAGGGCCTGCAGGTTGTCACGACGCTCCTCCCGCCGCCGCCGGCCGCCGAAACCGGAGCCGCGTCCCCCGCGCCGGAAACCGTTGGAACGGCGCTCAACGGACAGCAGGAGATCGTGATCCTCGCGGTCACGACCCAGCAGGCCGAGGTCATCAAGTTCGCCCAGCTCGACGGGACCATCACCCTGATGCTCCGCTCGCCGAAGGACTTCGTCGACGACCAGGGCAACCCGGTGATCCCGCCGACCGTGACGACGACCGGTATCGTGCTCAAGACGATGATCACGGACTGGGGGGTCCTCCCGCCCGAGGTCATCACCGTGGTTCAGCCGACCGCCGCCCCGTAGCGCGCATCAACCCACAGGTATTGGGACACCGCTCGCCATGAATGACCGAATCAAGGTCCTGATCGTCGACGACATCACCGAGACCCGTGACCACCTTTCGAAGCTGTTGAGCTTCGAGGCGGACATGGACGTCGTGGGTGTCGCCGCGTCCGGCGCCGAGGCGATCGAGCGAGCGGTGAGACTCCTGCCAGATGTCGTGCTGATGGACATCAACATGCCGGACATGGACGGCATCGCGGCCACGGAACTCCTGGCCGCGAAGTGCCCGACGGCTGCCGTCGTGATGATGTCCGTGCAGGGAGAAGCGGACTACCTCCGCCGCTCCATGCTTGCCGGCGCACGTGAGTTCCTGGTCAAGCCATTCAGCTCGGACGAGCTCAACTCGTCCATCCGTCAGGTCTCAACCCGGGAGCGGGACAGGGCCACCCGCCTCGGCGCCTCGGGTGCCGCGAGTCACGCGGGCGGCTCCAGCGGCGACGCGGCGGGACAGGTCGTCGCCGTCTTCAGCCCGAAAGGCGGCGTCGGTCGGACGACCGTGGCGGTGAATCTGGCCGTTGCGGCAGCGTCCCTCGGCACCAAGCGGGTTGCCCTGATGGACGGAGCCCTGCAGTTCGGGGACGTCGGTGTCCTGATGAACCTCAATCCCAAAGGCAAGTCCATCGCCGACCTCGTGCCCGAGCTCGAGGCCGGTGAGCTGGACTCCATCGACACCTTCATCACCGAGCACTCGTCGGGCGTCCGCGTGCTCCTGGCCCCTCCGTCCCCGGAAGCCGCCGAGCACGTGACCGCGGCACACGCCAAGCGAGTGGTCGAGCGCCTCCGGGCCGACCACGATCTGACCGTCGTGGACTGCCCGGCCACGTTCAACGACGTGACGCTCGCGATCCTCGACGAGGCCGACATCATCCTGACGCTGCTGAGTCTCGAGATCACCAGCATCAAGAACATGCGCCTGTTCATGGATGTCACGGAGCAGCTCGGGTACCGTCCGGACAAACTCCGGATCGTCCTGAACCGCGCCGACTCAACGCTTGGCATCCGCGTCGCGGACGTCGAGAATTCCATCGGACGGAAGATCCAGCACACGGTCGTCAGTGATGGCCGGAGCGTGGTCTACGCGCTCAATCGGGGCGTACCGTTCTTTCTGAGCAATCGTGAGGCGCAGGTCTCGCAGGACATCCTTCGGCTGGCGAATGCGATCATCGATGCGGACAACCCGGCCGGGGCAACGGCCAAGGCAACCACCGACAAGGCGGCAGCGAAGAAGTCGTTGTTCGCGTGGCGGTGACTGACATGGGAATCCAGCCCTCGGGGGCGGGGAAGGGGTGGTGGCAATGTCTCTGCTGAAGCGTATCGAGAGCGCCCGACCTGGGCAGGAACCCGGCTCTGCCGTCACTCCGGTGCCCGCGGGTCCGGCCGGCCCCGGCAGCGGCACCCCGCCCGCCGCGCCGTCCTCGCAGCGGCTGTCGGCCCAGGCTCCCGTTCGCGAATCGTTCCGGGACGTGAAGTTCCGGATCCAGAGCCGCGTCATCCAGGATCTCGATCCCAAGCTGGACCTCTCGAACCAGGTCGAGGTTCGACGCCAGATCGAGGAGATCTTCGGCAAGGTCATCGACGAGGAGGGTCTCGCTCTCACCCGTGCCGAGCGCGTCCGGATGCTGGAGCAGATCACCGACGAGATCATTGGACTCGGGCCGCTGGAACCACTCCTGCGCGACGAGTCGATCACGGAAATCATGGTCAACGGCCCCCGCCAGGTCTACATCGAGCGGGCCGGCAAGCTGGAGCTGACGAACGTCGTCTTCCAGAACGACGACCACGTCATGCGGATCATCGATCGGATCATTGCCCCGATCGGCCGGCGCGTGGACGAGTCGTCCCCGATGGTCGATGCCCGCCTGACCGACGGCTCCCGCGTCAATGCCATCATCCCTCCCCTCTCGCTGATCGGTCCCGTGATCACGATCCGGAAGTTCTCGGCCACCCCCTTCACCGTGGACGACCTGATCCGCTTCGGGACCGCGACGCCGGAGATGTTCGAGTTCCTGCGAGCCTGCGTCGAGGCGCGCCTCAACGGGTTCGTGTCCGGCGGCACGGGCTCGGGCAAGACGACCACCCTGAACGTGCTCTCCTCGTTCATTCCCAACGACGAGCGGATCGTCACAATCGAGGATGCTGCGGAGCTCCAGCTTCGGCAGGAGCACGTGGTCACCCTCGAGTCGCGCCCGCCCAACATCG
Organism: Candidatus Limnocylindrales bacterium; assembly: GCA_046714395.1. Classification (GTDB taxonomy): domain Bacteria; phylum Chloroflexota; class Limnocylindria; order Limnocylindrales; family CSP1-4; genus UBA5189. The sequence goes on from JBKKBB010000082.1 coordinate 2,761, forward strand.
AGGGCAAGGGCGCCATTCCGATCCGCGAGCTCGTGCGCAACGCACTCCGCATGCGACCCGACCGGATCGTCGTGGGAGAGTGTCGCTCGGGCGAGGCGCTGGACATGCTCCAGGCCATGAACACGGGCCACGACGGCTCGCTGTCCACCGGCCACGCCAACACCCCGCGAGACATGCTGGCCCGTCTCGAGACCATGGTCCTCATGGCCGGCGTGGACCTTCCAGTGCGGGCCATCCGCGAGCAGATCGCTTCGGCCGTGGACATCATCGTGCACCAGGCTCGTCTGAAGGACGGCACGCGGCGGATCACCCACATCACCGAGGTCCAGGGCATGGAGGGTGATGTGATCGTCATGCAGGATGTCTTCGTGTTCGAGCAGACCGGCGTGATCGACGGCAAGATCCAGGGCCGGCTCAAGCCGACCGGTATCCGACCGAAGTTCGTCGAGCGGTTCGAGGCCGAGGGCATCCATCTGCCCCAGGCCGTCTTCGGGATCTAGGGCGCGGCGGGGAGGGAAGCAACAACGTGGACAGCAGCACGATCGTCGTGGCGGCGATCGCCGCGGTGGCGATCCTCCTGATCGCCGTCGGCATCGCCTCGGCGGGTTCGGGAGCAAGCGTGTCCAAGCGGCTGGAACGCTACGCCTCGGCCAAGCCGGACGCCAAGAAAGACAAGCCGGACGGGCTGGCCGAGCTCATCGCCCAGAGCACGGCGCTGGCGTCGCTGAACAAGGCCGTCGAAGATCGCGACTTCGGGGCGAACCTCTCGCGTGAGCTGGCCCGCGCCGACCTGAAGCTCAAGGTCTCGGAATACCTCGGGATCTGGGCCCTGTCGACCGTCGGGACGCCGGTCGTGTTCTTCATCCTCGGATTCTTGATCAGCTCCCTGCAGAGTCCGATCGCGCTGATCGGCGGCGTCATCCTCGGCTTCGTCGCGCCAAGGATCTGGCTCGGCCGGCGCAAGTCGGGCCGCCTCAGTTCGTTCAACAAGCAGCTCCCAGACACCATCACCCTGGTCGCCAACGCGCTACGAGCCGGCTCGTCGTTCCTCCAGGCGATCGAGCTTGTCGTCCGGGAGTCCCGCCCGCCGATCTCGACCGAGTTCGGGCGGGTCATCCGCGAGGTCAACCTCGGCCTGCCCTTTGAAACCGCGCTCGAGAACATGGTCCGGCGGATGAAGTCGGACGACTTCGAGCTGATGGCCACCGCGATCTCCATCCAGCACCAGGTCGGCGGCAACCTCGCCGAGATCCTCGACTCCATCGCCTTCACGATTCGGGAACGCGTCCGGATCAAGGGCGAGATCCGCTCCCTGACGGCCCAGCAGCGGCTGTCCGGCTATGTCGTCGGAGGCCTGCCGTTCGGCCTCGCCGCGTTCATCTACCTCGCCGCCCCGACGTTCTTCGATCCGATGTTCGATTCGAGCGTCGCGGTTGGCGGACTGCCGGCCGGGATCATCATCCTCGGCCTCGGCGTGCTGATGATGATGATCGGCTTCACGGCCATCCAGAAGATCGTGGACATCGAGGTCTAGCGCGATGCCCCTTGCGATTGCCATTGCCGCCCTCGTCGCGGTCGCCATCCTGCTGATCGCGTTCGGGCTCGCCGGCTCCAGGCAGGTAGACCCGGTCCAGGCTCGCCTGACCCAGCTCGGCACGATGCAGGCGAAGAACCTCGAGGAGCTGGAGCTCCAGCAGCCGTTCTTCGACCGGACGATCAGGCCGCTGGCCGGCCGTCTGTCCGGCCGGGTCGCGCGGCTGAGCTCGTCAAATTTCGCCGAGCGCAGTGAGAAGCGGCTCGCGATGGCCGGCAATCCCGGCGAAATGCGTACCGCGGACTGGCTCGGGATCAAGGGGATTGCCTCGATCGCCACGGCCGGCGTGCTGTTCCTGGTCTTCGGCGTCCTCGGCGGCAACCTCGTGAGTGGAGCCGTGTTCGCCCTTATCGGGGCTGGAATCGGCTACATCCTGCCCGAGTTCTGGCTGAGCGGGCGGATCAAGAAGCGCCGCAAGCTGATCCTGATGCAGATCCCGGACGCCCTGGACCTGCTGACGATTTCCGTGCGCGCCGGCCTCGGCTTCGATGCCGCGCTCGGCAAGGTCGTCGAGAAGATGCAGGGTCCGCTGATCGACGAGTTCCGGCGCGCCCTGGCCGAGGTCAGGGTCGGCAAGGTCCGCCGTGAAGCGCTGCGCGACATCATCGCGCGCACCGAGGTCCAGCCCCTGACGAACTTCATCGGGGCGATCATCCAGGCCGAGCAGCTCGGCGTGTCGATCTCCAAGGTGCTCCAGGTCCAGTCCGAGCAGCTCCGGATCGAGCGACGACAACGAGCCGAGGAGATGGCCGCGAAGGCGCCGATCAAGATGCTGTTCCCGCTGGTCGGGTGCATCTTTCCCTCGCTGTTCATCGTCATCCTCGGCCCGGCGATCATCCTCATCGTCGCGAACCTCGGCGCCACGCAGTAGGGGCCCCGCGTGGGCGCATACAACCTGACCCGCGGCACGGTCCTTGCCGACCAGGTGGAAGTCGCGGCGTCCATGTGGTCCCGATTCATGGGGCTCATGGGGCGCGCGGCGCTCGCGCCGGGCCACGGGCTCTGGCTGGCCGGCACCAATGGCATCCACATGTTCTTCATGCGCTTCGCCATCGATGCTGTCTTCCTGGGCAGGGCCGGCTCCGACGGCGATCGGTTCGTCCTGGCTACCCGGCGGGCGGTCCGGCCGTGGCTCGGGCTTGTCCCACTGGTCCGGGGCGCCGACGGCTGCCTCGAGTTGCCGGTCGGGACGATTGACGCGAGCGGCACCGTCCGCGGGGACAAGCTGCGGATCGAGTAGCGGGTTCGGACGTTCAAGGCCGAGCTCGTGCGGGATCCGGAGCGAAGTCCGCGAGGTGGGCCGCCGGTGAGCGGCGGGTGATCGCGCGTCGCGTGGTCCGGCCCAGGATGCCCTTATGGCCGCGCTCTGGAACCTCTCGCGGGGGATCGGATCCGTCGCATCCCGGGTCCTCGATCTTGCCCTTCCGCCCGTGTGTGCCGGCTGCGGCGTGGAGGGTCGCGCGCTGTGCGCCGAGTGCGCCCCTGCCCTCGACGTTCGGGCGAACGCGCCGCCCGGCGTTCCGATCGGGCTCCCGGGGGAGGTTCCGATGCCACTGGCCCAGGTCGAATGGTGTGCGGGTTTCAGCGGGGTGACCCGGCGCGCCCTGCACCACCTCAAGTACGCCGGCGAGCAGCGCCTGGCCGAACCCTTGGGACGGGCCGTGGCGCGGCGATGGGCCACCGCGGGTGTCGGCGGAAACTTCATCATTCCGGTCCCGGCCTCGAACGACCGGGTGCGCGACCGCGGGTACGACCACGCGGTGCTGCTCGCCCGGGTGGTCGGACGGGAACTGGGCATGCCGGTCCGGGAGGATCTGCTCGAACGCGCCCGGACCACGGTGGCGCAGTTCGATCTCGACCGGATCGCCCGAGCCGGCAACATGGCCGGTGCCTTCCGACTGCGCCGCGGCGCCCGGATGCCGGTCCGAGCCGGAGGTTTGGGCGCCCACCCGGGGCCGTGGATCGTCCTCGTCGATGACGTCCTGACCACCGGCAGCACTCTCGCCGAGTGCGCGACTGTGCTCCTCGCGGCCGGCGCGCTGGCGGTCTCGGCGGTCACCGTCGCGCGCGAACGCTGAACCCGCCACCGCCCTCGCCGGTTCGACCCGCAGGGCGGCCCACTGGGACCCCGGGCTATACTCGACCGGCGGGCGCGGGGGCGGACTCGCCCTCCTCCGCCCGGGGCGCACCGACCATGCATTCGTGCTGAAGTTCGGGGAGGTCTCGTCAATGAAGACGATCGTCAAGGGCAAGAACGTTGACGTCCACGAGAGTGACCGAGCCTACGCGGAGCGCAAGGTCGCCCGGCTGGAGCGGCTGCTCGACGAACGGAGCGATGCACTGGTGGAGCTCTCCCTCGAGCAGCACCGGAGCACGGAAGACTCGCACATCGTGGACCTCACCCTGATGATCGATGGGCATCAACTCCGCGGACGCGCCGCGGCATCAACGCACCGCGCTGGCATCGATCAAGTGGTCGACAAGGTCGAGCGTCGGGCGGTCGACTTCAAGGAGAAACCGCGCCTTCGCGCTCGTCCGGAAGAAGAGAAGGCGATCCTGCGCCAGATCGCCGATGGGCAATCCGACAGCGCACGGACGCGCCGGATCGTGAAGGTCAAGCGCTTCGGCATTGAGCCGATGTTCGAGGAGGACGCGGCGGCCCGAATGGACGAACTGGGCCACGACTTCTTCGTCTTCGTCAACGCCGAGACGGAGCGGGTGGCCGTCCTGTACCGGCGGCGGGATGGGGACCTCGGGCTGATCGAGCCGGTCGTCGGTGGCCGCTACACCACCGACCGTGGCGGCACCGGGCGCGACGGGCGCAGCCCCTAGCTGTACTTCCCACACACGTTGTTGACAGACGCCCTGGCCGCGCGCCGCGCCCTGTGCGGATTGG
>JBKKBB010000083.1:0-7819 GCA_046714395.1 Candidatus Limnocylindrales bacterium
GGAAGCGATGGCGATCGCGGTGACCAGGTCCGTCGTGCCCGACCGGCCGCTGCAGGCCACGCCCTTCCCGCGCTTCGCCTATTCGGAGGCGATGGAGCGGTTTGGATCCGACAAGCCGGACCTGCGCTTCGGCATGGAGTTGGTAGATGTCGCTCCGGATCTGTCAGCCGCCGACGGGACGCCATCGTCCGGATTCCGGGTCTTTGATGAGGTCCTGGCAGCGGGCCACCGCGTGAAGGCGATTGCCGTCCCGGGGCTGGCCGACGCGCCGCGCAGCCGGATCGACGAGTTGACCGAGACCGCGCGGCGATTCGGGGCCAAGGGCCTGGCGCACCTTGCGGTCGAGGCCGAAGGCTCCATCAAGAGCCCAATTCTCAAGTTCCTGGGCGATGACCTTGCGGAGCGACTGGCGGCCAGGGCCGGCGCCAACCCCGGCGATCTCGTCCTCATCGTCGCCGACACCAGCGTGGTCACCAACGACGTCCTCGGGAGACTCCGTGCGGACCTGGGTGTGCGGCTCGGGCTCGCCGATCCGGACGTCCTCGCGTATTGCTGGATCCACCGGTTCCCGATGTACAAGTGGGACGCGGACGGCGCCCGCTGGGACGCGACGCACAACCCGTTCTCCGGAGTCGTATCCGAGGATGAGGCGCTCCTGACCACGGTATCGGGAGACGCCTCGCGTCCGTCTCTGGAGGATCCGGCCGGCCGGGCCCGGGCCATGCAGTACGACATCGCGCTCAACGGCTGGGAACTCGGCGGCGGATCAGTCCGGATCTGGCGCCGCGACCTGCTCGAGCGCAGCTTCGCCCTGCAGGGCTACAGCGAAGAACGCATGCGGAACATGTTCGGGGCCATCCTCGATGCCTTCGAGTACGGCGCTCCGCCGCATGGCGGAATCGCCCTCGGCATCGATCGATGGGCCGCCCTGCTGGCATACCAGACGAATATCCGTGAGGTCATGGCGTTCCCCAAGACACAATCCGGCAACGATCCGATGCTCGAGGCGCCATCCGAACCGGACGCCTCGCAGTACGCGGATCTCGGCCTCAAGTTCGTGGGGACGCCCGGGAAATCAGCGTGAGCGCCCGGGTCCTCGGGTGAGCGCCCTGTACGACGCCATCGCGGCGCGACCACGGCTGGCGGCGCTGCTCGGGGCGTTGTGCATCGCGTTCTCAGGGATCTTCTACCGCTACGCTGAGGTGTCGCCGTCCACGGTGACGGTGTTCCGGAGCCTGTACGGGCTGCCGATCCTGATCCTCGTGGCCATGCTGGAGCGGCGCCGCTATGGCCCGCTGCCACGACGAACGGTCTACCTCGCGATCATCGCGGGGGCGTTCTTCGCGGGAGATCTGCTCACCTGGCACCACGCGGTCGACGCGGTGGGGGCTGGCCTCGCCACGGTCCTCGGGAACATGCAGGTGCTGGTCGTCGGGCTGGTGGCCTGGCTCGTGCTGGGGGAGCGGCCCCCGCGGCCGGTCCTCCTGGCGACACCAGTCGTCCTGATCGGCGCCGTGCTGATCTCTGGGGTTGTCGGGGCGGGCGCGTACGGCGCCAATCCGCCACTCGGTGTCGGGCTCGGGACGGCCACGGCCCTGTTCTACGCCGGCTACCTGCTCGTGATCCGGCGCGGGACCAACGACATTCGCCGGCCGGCCGGCCCGGTTGCGATCGCGACCGCGTCCACCATGGTGGTCGCGATCATCGCCGGCCTCATCATCGGCGATCTGGATCCGGTACCGTCGTGGCCAAGCCACGGCTGGCTGGCATTGGTTGGAGTGACCTCACAATCGGTCGGCTATCTGTTGATCTCGATGTCGCTGCCGCGTCTCCCCGCCGCGCTCGTTTCCATCATCCTGCTCGCCCAACCGGTTGCGACCGTGACCCTGGCGCGGGTCCTGCTCGCCGAGGTGCCCTCGGCATTCCAGTTCGCCGGGGTCTTCCTGATCGTCGGTGGCATTGCCCTGGCAACGATCCCGGTCGGACGGTTGCGAGACCGGGCGAGGAGCGCGCGAGCTTCGCCGACCTGACCTACTCCGCGGTGGCGGACGCGGCCGGGGCTCGAGCGGGACCTTCGAGCGGCGTGTCATCGGGCATGGCGGCAAGCGGCGCGCCCCACTCACGCGCGCCGCCCGATTCCGCCGGCCCTTCGTAGGGAGGCAGATCCTCGCGCGCGGTCGTACCGTCGATGACCGATCCGGGATCGCCAAGATCGATGGCTTTCAGAGCGTGCCGACCCCCGGCGACCAGCAGGGCGAGTAACTCCTCCGGCATCGCGCCCGAAGACAACGTCCGCAGCTCCGCCAGCGCGTTCATTGGAACGAGCGCGGGCCAACCGAGTTCAGCACGATACGTCGGCCGCAGGATGGCGCCAGGATCGGAGCCGTGCGCCTCCACGAGCGAGGTGATGGTCTCTGGACCTACCCAGCACAGCCGGGCGGGCCAGATCAGGGCGGCACTCGTCTCGCCGACCTCGCCGGCCGCAATGTCGGCGCCGCGGGCGATGTGCGCGACGGGGCCGCCCTCCATGGCCGCCGGAGCGCCCAGCGTGACAGGGGCACCGGCCAGCGCGGTCGCCATCCTCCCATCCTGATCGGGTGCGATCACCACGATCGGCATCGCGCCACCGGACCAGGCGGCATCGGCGATCCGCCGGACGCGCGGGACGCCGCCGGCGTCCGCGAGGGCGGTTTCGGGGGAGACGGCGAGGATGACGGCGGCAACGGTCACGGGACGGTGATGCTACCAGTCCACCGGCCGGCGGCCGACCCCGTAGGGCTGCCGATCGGTGAGGGTGTGCGACAATCCGCCCGCCCATGACCGACCCCATTCGCTCCACGCTGCCCCGGGCCGTCGACGACGTTGTGTCTGCGTCGGGCGACGATCACGCGGTCTCGCGCGACGACCTTCGCGACGTCGCGATCGTGGCCCACGTGGACCACGGCAAGACGACTCTCGTCGACGCGATGCTTCGACAGACGGGCACCTTTCGGGCAAACGAAGTCGTGGTCGATCGGGTTCTTGATTCGGGTGATCTCGAGCGCGAGAAGGGGATCACGATCCTCGCCAAGCAGACGACCGTCGATCATGACGGCGTGCGCCTGAACATCGTGGATACCCCGGGTCACGCCGACTTCGGTGGCGAGGTCGAGCGCTCGCTCCTGATGGTTGACAGCGTCCTCCTCCTGGTGGACGCGGCCGAGGGCCCGCTGCCGCAGACCCGCTATGTCCTCCAGAAGGCGATGGCGCGGCGCCTTCCGGTCGTCGTCGCGATCAACAAGATCGACCGCTCCGACGCGCGCGCGTCCGAGGTCCTCGACGCGGTTTACGAGCTGTTCATCGATCTCGGTGCCGACGACGACCAGATCGACTTCAAGGTCGTCTACACCAACGCCAAGCTGGGCACAGCGACGCTCGATCTCGCCGTCCCGGGCATGGACCTGCGTCCGCTCCTCGACCTGCTCGTCCGGGTGACGCCGCCGCCGCGGCACGTTCCGGGGCACCCGCTCCAGCTGCTCGTCACCAATCTCAGTGCCAACGAATACGTGGGTCGCATGGCCGTCGGACGGATCCGCAACGGCACGATCAAGGTCGGTCAGCGGATCACCGTGGTGCGCGAGGAGGCCGGCGACACCGCCGGCACGGTTGAGCCCGGGCGAACCGTGACGATTTCCGGGACCGTCACCAGTCTCCAGACCGCCCACGGCATCGATCGGGTGGACATTCCCGAGGCCGGCCCCGGCGAGATCGTGTCGGTGGCCGGCCTGCCCGATGTGACGATCGGCGACACGATCACGGAACCCGGTGACCCACGCCCGTTGCCGCGCCTCGATGTTGACGCACCAACGCTGCGGATGACCTTCGGGGTCAACACCTCACCGCTCGCGGGTCGTGAGGGCAAGTTCGTCACGTCCCGGCAGATCAAGGCGCGCCTGGACCGGGAAACGCTCGGCAACGTGTCCATCGAGGTCTACGCCACCGAATCGGGCGACACGTTCGAGGTCCGCGGGCGCGGCGAGCTCCAACTGGCCGTGCTGATCGAGCAGATGCGCCGCGAGGGCTACGAACTGACGGCATCGCGACCCGAAGTCATCCTGCGCGAGATCGACGGCGAGGTTCAGGAGCCGTATGAGCGGGTCACCATCGACATCCCGCCCGAATACATCGGTGAGGTCCAGGCGGCTCTGGCGGCGCGCAAGGGACGCCTCGAGCAGATGACCACCGACACGGACAACCGCGTCCGTCTCGAATACGTGCTGCCGACACGCGGACTCATCGGCTACCGCGGGCAGCTCCTCACCGACACCCGCGGAACGGCCCTCCTGCATCAGCTCGGCGAGGGCTACGGCCCGTGGGCGGGCGAGGTGACGCATCGAACCGCCGGTGTCCTCGTGAGCGACCGGAGTGGAACCTCCAACGCCTACGGCCTGTTCAACCTGCAGGAGCGCTCGGCGCTGTTGATTGGTTCCGGGGTCGAGGTGTACGAAGGCATGATTGTGGGCGAGAACGCCCGGTCGGGCGACCTCGATGTCAACGCCACGAAGGAAAAGAAGCTCACCAACATCCGGACCCACTCCCACGATGAGTCGCTTCGCCTGACGCCACCGCGCCCGCTGACGCTCGAGTCCGCGCTCGAATTCATCGCCACGGACGAGCTGGTGGAAGTCACGCCGCAGTCGATCCGGCTGCGCAAGCGCCTCCTGCCGAAGCATCAGCGCGAGCGCGAACGCGGCCGCGAGTACGACCGGAGCCTGGTCGAGAGCTGACCCGCGGCCTGGACGGCGTCACGGTTCAGCGGCGGCGCGGCGCTCCCGGCGGGCATCGGCCAGGGAAGAGGGCTCGGCGGTGCCCGGGCGCGTCCGGCCTACAATCCCCGCAATGCCCATCTACCTGGATCATGCCGCGACGACGCCGCTCAGGACCGAAGCGCTGGACGCAATGCTGCCGTACCTCGGTGAGCAGTTCGGCAATCCAAGTTCGCCCCACGCCTGGGGTCGGCGCGCCCGGGCGGCCCTCGATGAGGCGCATGAGCGGATCGCCACCGCGCTCGGCGCAGGGCCGCGCGAGATCGTCGTCACCAGCGGCGGCACCGAGGCGCTGAATCTGGCGCTCAAGGGCGCGGCCTGGGCTGGCAAGGCCGGCGGCCATCGGATCGTCACGACGGCCATTGAGCACCACGCGGTCCTCCATCCGCTGCAGCAACTCGAGAAGTTCGGGTTCGAGGTCGTCGAGCTCGCTGTGGATCGCTACGGTCGACTGGATCCGGACACGCTCGCGGCGGCCCTGACGGATCGAACCATCCTCGTGGCAATCGGCCACGCCAACAACGAGGCGGGCACGATCCAGGCGCTCAGGGAGCTGATTGCCCGCGTCCGCACCGATGGGCCGCGAACATGCCTGGTAGCGGTGGACGCCGTAGCGTCGGCAGCGTATCTCCCGATCGACGTCGCCGTTCTCGACTGCGATCTCCTCGCGATCGCGGCGCACAAGTTCAACGGCCCGAAAGGTGCCGGCGCCCTGTATCTCCGGGCCGGCACCCACATCCTGAGTCAGCAGCAGGGCGGGTCACAGGAACGGTTCCGGCGCGCCGGCACGGAGGATGTGGCCGCGACCGTCGGGATGGGCGTCGCGCTGAGCCTGGCCGTTACCGAGCGCACTGCCATCACCAGGCGTTTGGCATTGGCGCGGGATCGGCTGGTCGCCGCACTGACGTCGATCGACGGTGTCGAGTTGACCGGCCACCCGGTCGATCGCTTGCCTGGTCTCGTCTCGGTTGTGGCCCGCGAGGTCGAGGGCGCGACCGTAGTTCTGAAGCTGGACCTGGAGGAGGTCGCTGCGTCCGTCGGCTCTGCGTGCACGACGGGCTCCGCGGAACCGTCCCATGTCCTGCGCGCGATGGGCTATCCGGACGAAGAGGCGCGTGGATCGCTCCGGATTTCGCTGGGTCGAGACACCTCCGAGGCGGACGTTGCGTCGGCGCTCGAGATCGTACCCAGGGTCGTGCTCGCAGCCCGTGAGGGTGCCCGGCGCATCGAGGCGGCCCGGACACCTATCGAGACCGGTGCCGCCGGATGAGCCGAATCCTGGTCGCCATGTCCGGAGGCGTGGATTCATCCGTCGCTGCAGCCCTGCTCAAGGACGAAGGCCACGAGGTCATAGGCGTCTGGATGCGCCTCCACGACGTCGCCGATTCGATCTCCGAGTTCAAGAAGGGCTGCTGTTCGCTTGATGCCGCCGAGGATGCGCGCCGGGTCGCCGGCCAGCTGGGCATCCCGTTCTACGTGCTCAATCTGGAACGCGAGTTCGACGAGGGAGTCCTCTCCCCGTTTCTCGCCGCCTATCTGGATGGCACGACGCCCAGCCCCTGCGTGGACTGCAACGCCACCGTGAAGTTCGGGGCCCTGCTCGGGCAGGCGCGCCACCTCTATGACTGCGAGGCCGTGGCGACCGGCCACTACGCCCGTCGCGAGGTCGGAGCGGATGGACAGGCCCGGATGCTGCGTGCCCGCGACGAGGACAAGGACCAGACGTACTTCCTGTACGGCCTGCGCCAGGACCAGCTCCGAGAGGCGCGTTTCCCGCTCGGGGAACTGACCAAGGCCGAGGTCCGCCAAGCGGCGCGACGTCTTGGCCTGGCGACCGCGGACAAGCCCGAGAGTCAGGGCATCTGCTTCATTCCGAACGGTGACGTCCGTGGCACCCTCAAGACGCGCGCCGGCTGGGAGCCCGAGAAGGGCTCGGTCCTGGACGCCGACGGGAGGCAGGTCGGCGAGCACGCCGGCGCCGTCGGGTACACGCCGGGCCAGCGCCAGGGCCTCGGCATCTCTCTCGGCAGCCCGCGCTACGTGTCCCGCGTGGATCCGATCTCGAACACCATCACGCTCGGTCGCCGGGAGGACCTCGAGACGACATCGTTCGAGATCGAGGACGTCCGATTCGTGGACGAGAACGCGACCCTCCAGCCGTTCCGGGCCGCGGTCCGGATTCGTCACCGCGCGGCGCCGATCCCGGCCACGATCAGCCCGACAAGCGCCGGGGAGCCGGGCGTTCCGGATCGCTGGACGGTTCGGACTGATACCCCCGTCTGGGCGATCGCGCCGCGCCAGGCAGCGGTGCTCTACGACGGGGACGTGTGTCTCGGCGGTGGGCGGATCGCGCGCGCGGCGAGTGCACGGCAGGAGCCGCCGGGGGCCTCGGACGCTCGGCTGGTGGCTACCGTCGCGTCATGAATCTTGGACCGGCGCCCGTCCTGGCGCTGCTTCTCGGGATCCTCCACGTGTCCATCTACGTTCTCATTCGAGGTTCGGCGGGCCAACGGCTGCCGTGGCTCGTGCTGGCAGCCTTCCTGGGCGCTTGGGCCGGCGATGCGCTTGGGGCCCGGCTGGACATCGCCGTGATCATGATCGGCGACTTCCACGTGATCGTGGCCTCGATGCTGGCCTGGGTGGGTATCGCCGGCGTGGCGATCGTTGCGATTCTCGGCTCGCGCCCGAAGGGTGATCCGGTGCCGGGCCCTCGGGCGACCTCGTCGATGCCACTCTCCAGGTCGCGTGCGGTTCGTGCCCTGATCGATCCCGACCCGATGGAACCCGATCCGACCGCCATCGACGGGTCCGCTGTGACGAAGGTCAATCCAAGGGATTCCACATGAGCCAGCGGCGACGTCGGGGCGCCTCGATCATCCCGCGACAGGAGGCGGAGGACGCCACGACAGGACCGACGGTGTCGGCTCGATTTCTGCGTGGTCTGTACCTCGGTGCGCTGGTGGGTGCAGCCATTGCCGGATCGGCGATCTGGGATCGCCTCCGCCAGCGGGGCC
>JBKKBB010000084.1:0-6343 GCA_046714395.1 Candidatus Limnocylindrales bacterium
ATCATGATCCTTCGGCCGGAAGGCCTCCTTCCGTCGCGGGTCAGTCGGCGGGAACTGCACACGAGCGATGAGATTCTGGCCCTGCCGGACGATCAGCTGATCACCGACGAGGAACGGCGCGAGGCGAAGGCGCCATGATCCTGCTGAAGGCCGCGCAGGTCACCAAGAGATTCGGGGGGCTGACAGCCGTCAGCGAGCTTGACTTCGAGCTCGAGGAGGGCTCCATCGCCAGCGTCATCGGCCCGAACGGGGCCGGCAAGACGACGTTCTTCAACTGCCTGACCGGGTTCTTCCACGTAGACGAGGGCACGATTACCTTCGACGGTGCCCCGATCCACGCCCTCCGGCCGGATCAGGTCGCCCATTTCGGTATCTCGCGGACGTATCAGAACATCCGGCTGTTCCCGAGCATGACGGCCATCGAGAACATTCTCGTCGGGCAGCACAACTATCTGAACTCCACGTGGCTCGGCGCAATCTTCCGCACCCGGGCCCAGCGTCGTGAGGAGGAAGCCGCTCACGTCGAGGCGCTCCGGTTGCTGGACTTCGTCGGCCTCAAGAACCGCGGCGACAGCCTGGCAGTCAAGCTCCCGTACGGCGATCAGCGGCGCCTGGAGGTGGCTCGCGCGCTGGCCAACAAACCGCGCCTCCTGCTGCTGGACGAGCCGACCGCCGGCATGAACCCGTCGGAGACGCTCCAGATGACCGATTTCTTCCGCAGGCTTCGGGGCGACCTCGGGATCACGGTCCTCCTCATCGAGCACGAAATGCGCGTCGTGATGGACATCTCCGAGAAGATCACCGTGCTCGACTACGGTCGGAAGATCGCCGAGGGGACCCCCAGAGAGATCCAGCGGAATCCGCAGGTTATCGAGGCGTACCTGGGTCGCGACAGCGCGGCCGAGGCGGGGGCGATCGAGGCGGCCGCCGACGAGGCTACCGCGGACGCGGAGCCCTCGCCCGAGCCGCACGATGGCGATGGACCGAGGTCCGAGGCATGACGGCGCCGCCGGTCCTGTCGGTCGTCGACGTCCACACCTTCTACGGCAGCATCCACGCCCTGCGCGGGATCTCCCTCGAGGTCCACCAGGGCGAGATCGTAGCCCTCATCGGGGGCAACGGCGCGGGCAAGAGCACCACGCTCAATTCGATCAGCGGATTGGTCCGTCCGCGAAGCGGTCAGATCATCCTGAACGGCGAGGACCTGGGCAAGTTCAAGCCGCACGAGATCATGATCAAGGGCGTCGTCCAGGTCCCCGAGGGTCGCCGAATCTTCGCCCGGCTCACCGTGACCGAGAACCTCAAGATGGGCGCCTTCGTCGTCGCGGACAAGGCGATCGTGGCGCAGCGCACGGAAGAGGCGTTCGCCCTGTTCCCGCGTCTGAAGCAACGGGAGAATCAGGTCGCGGGCACGCTGAGCGGCGGTGAGCAGCAGATGCTGGCCATGAGCCGCGGGCTGATGTCGGATCCCAAGGTCCTCCTCCTCGACGAGCCGTCGATGGGTCTGGCGCCGCTGCTGGTGGACCAGATCTTCGAGACGATCAGTGAGTTGCATGCACGGGGGACGACCATCCTGCTGGTGGAACAGAACGCCCGCAAGGCCCTGGCGATCGCCGACCGGGGGTACGTCATCGAGACCGGCCAGATCGTCCTGGCCGATCGCGCCGAGAACCTTCGCGACAACGAGATGGTGCAGAAGGCCTACCTCGGCATCGACTGAACGAGGCTACGGTGCCGCCGCTACGGGACCCGGCCACGAGAATTCCAGCGGCGGGCCAGTGGTCTGATCCGCGCTGAGATCCCCAATCCGAAGCACCGCTACCCCGCTGATCGTGTCGTGGATCGTCACCGATGCGCTCCAGTCCGCCGGCCCGCCGCTGGCGGTCACCCCCGGCCGTCCCAGCGCCGCGAGCCAGCGCCCGCTGCCGAAGACCGTCACCGACCGGTATGACGCGCGAGCCGGCCAGCGCTCGAGCAGCCGGAGCGTCTCCGCATCGAAAACATGGATCCCGGAGCTGGCGTCGGTGACAGAACCGGTCCCGATGGCAAACAGGAGCCGACCTTCGGGCGATCCGACCAGCGTCCGCTCCACAGCCGGATCCGTGGCCGCCCGGCCATCGGACCAGAACGTTGTGGGCCCGGGGGCGGGCCGGTCGTGTTCGATCAGGACCGCGCCCGGGTTGTCCCGGCCCGTTGAGGGCGGACTCGTGCGCCAGCCGCCACGCACGAGGTCCACAGCGAGCAAGGTGTTGTCGAGGGGATCCCAGCCATACGCAAGGCCCGCCGTCACGTCCAGCAGCGGCGCGTCCAGGGCCGGCCGGGATGGATCGATGACGATCGAGCCCCGGTCGCCGCCATCGAGGTCGAACCGATGAATCTCGAACGGCGTCGTGCTGCCGGTGGTAGCGCGGCAGCCCCTGACGACGATGTCCGGCGCGACGATGGCGGTCCACAGACAGGCCCCGCCCGGCCCGTCGCCCCCCACCCCGGCAACCGCGTCGGCAGGAACCACCCGGCCCAGGGTCGGGCCATCCAGGTCGATGATCCAGGCATGTCGCTCGAGGGGCGCTCGTCCGTTCGCCTCGACCGCGACCGCTGACCACAGAACCAGCGCATGGCGCCCGTCCGGCGCGATCCGCAGCAGCGGCCGATCCGCGACAACCCATTCGGACGGGTCGATCTGGGGGACCGACAGGATCTCCACCGCATCGAGGATTGCCGGGGCGCGCAGGTCGATGACGTTGACGCTGAGGCGCCAGGCCGTCTCCGACCGTTCGGCGCGAGCGAGGTAGGCGAATTGGCCGTCAGGCGATGGCTCAAGGGCGGCCTGCTCCGGCCCGTTCACGCGACCGGCGTGAGGAATTTCGTTGATGAGGACCGGCGTGCGCGACACCTCGCGGCGGTCGTCGTCGGTGCGAACGAAGTCAAGGGTGCCCGGGTCGCTGGACGCCGCTGCCGGAGCCTGCCAACACAGGCAGACCGTGCCGCCGCCGGCTGCCTGAAGCAGGAGGTCGTGACCCGGCCGGGCAAGTGCCTCCGCGGTCAGCCTCGGTCGGCCCAGCCGAAGCCACCGGACCTGGCCCGCCTCGACGAGCAGATCGTCCCAGTGGGGGACGTCCGGCCCGCTGAACCACTCCTGTTGCGGGAGCTGGGTTGCAACCGCCTCCACCTGCGCGACCGTTGCGGTCGGGCGGGCAGACTCGACGGCCGGGACGGGTTCGGGATCGGGCGTGAACCGGGCGACCAGGGCTGACCCCACCACGGCGACGACCACCAGGCCGGCGACGAGCCACGGACGACCGCCTTGTCCGTTCGCGACGGGCCCGGTCGAAAAGCTGGACCCGTCGGTATCGACCACGAGCACACGCTATACCGGTCCCCGTAGCCCTGCAGCCGGCCGGCCGACGGCTTCAGGCTTCGATGACGGACCCGTCCGCGTCGATCGTCAGGGACGCGTAGCTAGCCGCGCGAGCGTAGTCGTCGGGGCCCAACAGCAGCACGGGGCAGTCCACCCCGTAGAGTTCCAGGGCTACCACGGCCCCGACGACGAGGATCTCGTCCGGCTCGCCCAGCAGGATCCCAAGCGGGCCGACGCCGCCTCGTAGCAGCTCGGCCAGGACAGAGCTTGACGAACTGGAGCCGCGAACGGCGGGCATCGCCAGGATGTATCCGGCGATGGACCGCCCGTAGTCCGCGTGGCGCGTTTCCACGATCCGCCCGGATGCCGGGTCCACCCCGCCCCACAGGCTCAGCGGTTCGGACAGCGCCAGGACCGGACCGGCGGCGCGCCCCGGCACCAGCGTCGTCGCAACCAGCCGCGGACTCATGCGCCCGTCCGGACGACCGTGCCGGCCTTGGCCGACGCGACGCAATCCCGAAGCGACCCGTAGACCACGCCGGCATTCAGGTTGGCCGGCGCATAGAACGCCCATTTCGCGGAATTGGTCATCGTGATCCCACCCGGGTTGCGCAGGATCTGGCTCACATACGTGCATGTATCGGTCAGGACGGTCACGCCGGCCGCCGCGATGTCCTCGAGCCAGCCGAGCGCGGCGATCTCTGCCAGGACGCCCCGTGACGTCGAGACCCAAAATTCCACCCGGACTGAGCCGGGCGTCTCGCCGAGCACTGCCCGAAGGCGGCCGAACTCGCGAACGGAGTAATGGGGTGTGCCGAGACTGACCGCGTCGATCGGACCGTCGGGTGCAGTCGCCAGCCCGAGCAGAGCGCGGCGGAGCATCGCGGCATCCACGTGGATGCGGGCCGGTTCACGATCACTGGCCACGGCGGCGGCGAGGTTCGGGGCCTCGGGTGTGATCCCGACGGCGTGGAACATGGCAACGGACCCGGACGATGCGGCCCCTGCGCCGAGCGCCTTGAGCGCATCTTCCGACGTATCGGGCGGGAGCCCGAGGATTGCCGGGACCCGGCCCGCGGCAAGCTCGCCGATGACCAGGCCCAGCGCACCGAAGTCGGATTCATCCGTCAGCGAAGAGACGGCCGAGGGATCCAGCTCCACGATCAGACCCGCCAGCCGGGCCTCCGGGCGATGCAGGCCCGCGTACGGCACGCAACCGGCGATCGCCCCGGCGACATCGCTGAAATCACCATAGCGGGCGGTCCGCGCCCCGAGCACCGAGTTGACGAAGACGATGGCGTTCGACTCCGCCCACGCGACATCCTCACCTCGACCGGGACGGTCCTCGGTCTGATACGGGGCACAGGTCATCGTGGGCAGGCAGCCGAGCTGCAGGTACCCGTCGACCAGCCGACGCCCTGCGGCCGCGGCCGCTTGGTCGCCCCGGAACAGCCCGGGATGGAGCAGGTCCAGCGCTGCCACGTTGAGCGTGGTTGGCACCGCGACGCGCGCGTCGGCCGAGGTCAACCAATCGACGAAGTCCAGGCTGGCCTGGCCGTGGTACAGCACGCCGTCCACGTGAGCGCGGGTGACCGGGATGAGGCGGCGAGCACCGGACGCGCGGGCGAGCGCCATGATGATCCGCATGGCGCGCTGGACCCCGAGCCCCCGGCCGCCGAACAAACCGTCCGCCTGCTCGGCCGTCAGGTCGATCTCGTGGGTCGGGCTCACCTGCGGAGGATACCCGGCGACCCTCGTGCTGCGCAGATCGTCGCGGTCAAGCCGCCGCATGTCGACGACGGTCCCGACTCAGCGCGTACCCGGCTCCCGCTGGATGTCGTAGGCCGCCCGGGCGAGCATGGTCAGGCCGATGCCGGCGACCCACAGTCCGGGCCCATTGGTGAAGACGGCGGCCGGCTCCCGGAACGACAGGGCGCCGAGCATGGCCAGGTCCACGACCCGCAGGACGAAGGCCAGCCAGCCGACCGCGGCCAGGAGCGCGAAGGTCGGCCATCGGTCGGCGTTCACCGGTCGGTCCGTGGCGTACGGAAGGGTAACGATCGCGATCGTCGCCAGAGCCACGACGAAGACCAGGATGCTCATCCCCTCGAACCCGTTACCCCAGAGCTCGGGCAGGCCGTTGGCGCCCCCCACGGTCCACCAGCGCAGCACGCATCCGGCGAGGATCACGAGCGCCCCGAGCGCGGCCAGGAGGCGGGCCCGGCCAACCGGGCGGCGATGCGAACTCATTCGGGTGTCGTGTAGACCTCCGGCCGGAGCACGCCGACGAAGCGCAGGTTCCGGTAGAGCTCGTTGTAGTCGAGGCCGTAGCCCACCACGAACTGGTCGGGGATGGTGAAGCCCGTGTAATCGACAGGGATCTCGACGAGCCGTCGGGCGGGCTTGTCCAGCAGCGTGCAGATCCGGAGTGACGCAGGCTTCTTGCCGTTCAGGTACCTGAGCAGGTAGTTGAGGGTGAGGCCGGTGTCGATGATGTCCTCGCAGATCAGGACTTCCTCGCCCTCGATCGTGGTCGACAGATCCTTCAGAATCCGCACGAGTCCGGACGACTCGGTGGTGGCGCCGCCGTAGGAGCTGACCTCCATGAGGTCGATCCGAACCGGCAGCGAAATCGCTCGCATGAGGTCGGCCATGAACGGCAGCGACCCCTTGAGCACGCTCACCAGGGTCAGTCGCCGGCCCTCATAGTCGGCACTGATCTGGGCTCCGAGCTCGCGGATGCGAGCCTGGATCCGATCCTCGTCGAGAAGGACCTCGCCGATGTCGGCCATGAGGTCGGTCGGGGTCCGCATCACTCGCCGAGTGCCTCCCTGCGGGCGGCCGATCGGGCCGCCGAATCCCTGCCCGCCCTGGTGGGCGCGACGCCGATCGAAGCGGCCGGCTCGAGCACCGTCGGTTCGATGGCGGCGGGACGCCTGGCGGTGCGTCGTCGCGTTCCACCGGTCCCGCTGAGGGCGACGGCGT